>CAZTWI010000001.1:0-9506 GCA_964617685.1 uncultured Candidatus Saccharibacteria bacterium
TACAGATTTGGTAGTGATTGTCGTAGCAGCCGATGACGGCTTAATGCCCCAGACACTAGAGGCAATCCGATTTGCCCGCAAAGCAGGTGTCAAAATGATAGTCGCTGCGAACAAAATCGATAAGCCAGAAGCTAATATTGATAAGCTCAAACAACAGCTTGCAGAAAAGGAAATGCCACCAGAAGATTGGGGCGGAGACACAATCATCATGCCAGTATCTGCCAAAACAGGCGCTGGAATTCCAGAGCTCTTGGATATGATTTTCTTGATGGCTGATGTTGAAGAACTGAAAGCGCTTAGCACTGGTCCGGCGACTGGTCTTATTATTGAATCTCATATGGAACAGGGTCGCGGTCCGATAGCTGTTACATTGATTGAGCACGGAGAATTAAAGCAGGGGGATTTCCTTGTTGCGGGCGGTGCTTATGGAAAAGCTCGAACAATCCACGACACAGACGGAAATGAAATTAAATCAGCCGGCCCATCAATGCCAGTTCTAATCAGCGGCTTCAAGAATCTTCCAGATTTTGGCGATACCTTTGAAGTTGCGGCAAATGAGAAGACTGCACGTGCAAAAGCAGCAACCGGCATGATAGAAAAGACCAAGACTAACAAGTCATCCAATGTAACCGATACTGAATTACTTAGAATTATCACTCAGAAAAACCAGCTTCAAGAGCTAAATGTTTTTGTTAAAGCCGACGTTCAGGGTTCATTAACTTCTGTTATTGATTCGCTTAAGACGCTAGGAACAGACGAAGTCGCAGTTCGCATAGTAGGATCGGGTGTCGGCGCAATTAACGACAATGATCTGCACATGGCTGCAACTAGCAAAGCAATTTTATACGGTTTCCACGTTACGATGCCTGCAGGCCTTCGTCAAATGGCATCACGCGACAAAATCAGCGTTCGCCAATATGATGTCATATATGAATTATTAGACGATGCCAAAGAAGAATTATCAGAGCTGCTGGCTCCAGAAGTTATTGAAACTGACCTAGGGAGATTGAAAGTATTAAAAGTTTTCAAAACCACACCTAAAGAGATTATTGTTGGCGGGGAAGTAACCAAAGGAAACCTGGTTACACCTTCAAAGGTAAAAGTTATGCGTGATAAAGAAGTGATCGCAGAAGTTGAAGCAACCAGGCTGCAGCGCGGTCCGCAAGAAGTGAAAGAAGTCCAAACCGGTGAAGAGTGCGGAGTTACGCTAAACACCGAGTCCAAGCTAAATCTACTCGAAGGCGATCAGCTAGAATTCTATACGGTAGAACTAAAAGAGCGCTCGCTCTAATAAGGGTTAAGCGATTAGCGGTCAGGGCTTAGTCTAGACCTTCAGTTCTTATAACCGTATACGCTGAATGCTTACCCCTATACCCTCCAGCATAAAACCCAGTAACTTAACAGTATACAGACACTAGTCATAGTCAGGTTAATAAGATAAAATGGAACTAATATGTTTAAACTAGATAACGCATTTTTAGAAGAGTTGGGATTAGGAAGTCTTCCTCCAGTAGAAAAAAACAAGATGCTGGCTCACATATACGAGACGCTGGAAATGCGTGTCGGCATGAAGTTGGCAGAGCAGATGAGTAATGAGCAGCTTGATGAATTTGAAAGCTATATAAACGCTCAGGACGAAGCAGGGGCTTTGAAGTGGCTAGAGACAAACTTTCCGAACTACAAACAAGTTGTAGCTGATGAATTAGAAAAGCTCAAAGTGGAAATATCTCAAGTAGCTCCGCAAATCGTTGCTCAAGCCCAAGAAGCAATTGCAGCGCAATCCGGTAGTGAGCCGATGACAAACACCAATGGTGTGTTCTCAGCGCCACAAGGCACTGGTCAAGGATCTACTGCTGGGCAACCAGCACCTCAATTACCGCAACAACCGGTAACAGCTCAGGCGCCTGTGCAGCCGCAAACTCCGCAACAAGCACCAGCTCCTGTTCCTGAGCAACCTCAGTATCAACAGCCAGCTCAAGTTCCTCCAGCTAATTTTGATCCAGTACAGGAACCCGGTAGTGAGCCGATGACAAACACCAACGGTGTCAACTATGCGTCGCCAGGCGCCAGCCAGGGATCTACTGCTGGGCAACCGCCGCAGCAGCAACAAGCTCCAGCGCCGCAGCAACCTTGGCAACCAGAACAATAGAGGAAATCGTAAGGCTTTAGGTCTTAGGTTCTAGCAGCTGACAGCTCCTAAAGATTAAAACCTGACGACTAATGACTTATAAATTGTCAAAAACTCTGTTTTTGTATCCAGCTAAAAATGCTCTTGTATCCATTTCTTTTTTGCCTAGAGGTTTTAGTTTTTCAACGCACAAATAGCCAGAACTACACTCGATACTTAACAAGTTAACTTCAGGGTCAATTTGAATGTCTCCGGGCTTTGAATTCGGTGAGTTTGACGGGACGCTATGGGCCTTAGTTATAATCACGTCCACAGAACCTAGTGTTGCTTTGCTTTTTGGCCATTCAATAAAAGCACGAATCTCACGCTCCAAGGTCAGGGCGTCTTTATCCCAGTCCAGCATACCATCCTGCTTTGTTAGCTTTCGTGTATAGGTTGGAGTGGTATTTTCTGTGTCTTGGGACTTGGGTTCTACCTCTCCTGCCACGTATTTTGGTAATGTTTCTAAAAGTAAATCATAGCTTAATTGAACAAGTTTTGTACTCAGTTCAGAGGATGTTTCACCTCTGTTAAGTTCAATATCTTTCATCGAAAGTATCGGTCCTTCATCCATTGCCTGGACTAACAGCATAAGACTAACACCGGTTTTCTCTCTGCCCTCCAAAATTGCAAAAGATATTGGGTCTGCCCCGCGTAGTTCAGGTAGCAAAGAAAAGTGACTATTGACTATTCCAAATTCAAAATAATCTATAACGTCTTGACTAACGATGATTCCAAAATCTATGAGCACGCCAAGTTTTGAATCAAACCCGGCTGTCTTAAATAATTCACTGAGTTCTAATTTGTTTGCAGCAACATGAACTGGAATGCCGCTAGCGATTGCTTCCATTTCAGTTTTTGTGGTCGGTTTGGTAATAACTGCTTCAACTTCAAAACTCTGCAGTAATAGCTTCAAACTCTCTTCGGCAACGGGTCCGCTACCAAAGAATACGAAACGTGTTTTCTCGTTCTTCATCACCCATCTCCTCGATTTTACCTGTGTCGCTTAGCTTGAAAAAACTTTCAGGAGAATCTTTAATATGATCAACAAACAATTTGCCAACAGTATGATCAATCTCGTGCTGGAATACTCTAGCCAAGAATCCCTCGGCTCGTAAACGGATTTCTTTTCCGTTTTCATCCAAGGCTTTAATACGTACTTTGGTGTGGCGGGGAACTTTGCCATACACATCGCGGACGCTTAAACAGCCTTCAAAATCTGCTTCAATTTCGCCCTCGTATTTTACGACTTCCGGATTAATGAAGACCTGGAACTCATGATTATCTTTATCGTCAAAATCGTCTCTGATAATCACAACGCGGTACAGTTTGTCTACTTGTACAGCAGCCAGTGCTACTCCAACTTCATGATTTCGTGAAGCTTCCCAATCAATAGTTGCTGCTTTCATATCCTCGATTAACTGAGTAATTTCATCGGTTATGATTCCAACTCGTGCGGAGCGCTGGCGCAGTGAATCATGCGGCAAGGTAATAATATTGTCTTTGTTCATTGTCATTATCTTAGACGCTAGTATACCGTAAACAGTGAAAGGTGAACAGTGAAAGGTGAATGGTGGGAAATAGGATTCTCCTGTAGCTACTACTCACTTATCACTAATTTAGCAAAGCTAAATTAAACTGATCGGGTCTAAATCATACATGAAGTCATCGGGCAGGCTCTTGGCGATTTCTGTTAGGCTGTTTCTAGAAGCAGACATTACTATTATTTGCCAAACGTAAACTCCGCCCGACTTTCCATAGAATCCTGGCGCTGGTCCTAATATGCGCAAACCTTTATTTGATTTTTGTAATGATGACGCCAATTTATTGGCAGTCTCCTCAGCTTTTTCTATACTTGATTTTCCAGTCCAGAGTTTCACTGTATAAGTAAATGGAGGATATTTCGACCTGCTTCTTTTTTCTAGTTCTTGATTGTAAAAACCATGCCAGTCCTCATTCTGTATATATTTGAATATGAAACTGTCTGGCTGATAAGTTTGGACAACAACTTTTCCTTTACCGTGGCCTCTTCCTACTCGCCCGCTAACCTGAGCCAGCTGCTGAAAAGCCCGTTCCTCGCTAGAGTAATCAGGCAGTAGGAGGGCGCTATCAGACTGCAGAATACCGACAGTCTCTAAATTCGGCAGATCCAGTCCTTTAGTTATAAGTTGAGTTCCTAACACGATATCGATATTTCCCGCCTTAACAGTTTCAAAATTTTCAGAAAATGAATCTGCTTTCTTGTTATCGCTGTCGAATCTTGCCACTCTGGCTTCCGGGAAAAGTGTCTTTAATTCTTGCTCTATAGCTTTTGTTCCTAGATTTTTAAGAGAAAGACTATGGGAGCAATCAGGGCATACGCTAATTGCCGGCTTCTTAAATCCGCACACGTGGCACTGTAAATTGAATGAATCATGATGATGAGTTAACGGCATGTCGCAATTTGGGCATTCTCCGTGCCAACCGCAGTTTTCGCACATTACTAATCTGGCGGTGCCCCGGCGGTTTAAGAAAAGCAAGCTTTGTTTTTTATCTGAAAGGCTTTGTTTAATACTTTCTATCAGTTTTTTTGACAGCAGGTGATTAGATGATCTGTTTTTTTCATCTTTCATGTTTACGACTTCAAATGTCTTTTCTGCATACTCTGAGGGTTTAGCAAGTTCATGCATACAGACTATTGATCCACCCTTAGATACTATTTGCTGAGTTTCTTGAACTGGAGGTGTAGCACTTCCTAAAATTAATTTAGATCCGTGTAGCTTTGATAAAGCTCCAGCTACAACCAGTCCGTTATATCTTATGCCGCTGTCTTGCTTATAAGCGCTATCATGAGCTTCGTCTACAATGATTAGACCTAAATTTTGGTGGGGTAGGAATAGGGCTGACCTTGGACCAATAGTAATTTGTCCGCCCGTTGCCCTGTAGATAGCTTTCCATGTTCGCTTTTGTTCTGTAGGCTTTCTGCGCGAGTGATAGATATGTAAGTTTTCTTTGCCAAAAAACCCTTCAACAGTTTGTTCTACTTGTGATGTTAGAGATATTTCCGGATATAACAAGAGTACATTTTTGCCTTCGGAAAGATATTTACTTGCAAGTTCACAATAAACTCTGGTTTTGCCTGATCCAGTGATACCGTGCAGTATCTGTGTATTAGGGGAATCGGCAGCAGTCAGTTGATCGTATGCCAGCTTTTGGATTTTAGTCAGCTCAGGCGGTTCTTGCTTCTCGATCCCGGTGGTGGATTTCTTTTCTGGTTTAAGTGGACTCATTGTGTTCAGAATGCTCGGCAGAAATAATTGAGTTGCTACCCCCGGTGTTCCCGGGTAGTAGCTATTCAGCCAATCCATGAATTCCACTGACACTTTAGGAAGGTTCAGCTCCAGCGATGAAGACAACGGTTTGGTTTTGAAGTCTGGTTTAGAAACTTCTTTTACTACAAGCCCCAACTTTTCAGACGAGCCAAAAGGGACTTTAATAATCGCTCCAATCTCCAGCAGTTCATTAGACGAATAAGTATATAAATTTTTCTTCCAGGTCGCCGGTAAACTAACTGAAACTTCATAATAATATCTATCTCTTAACTCGCTCATACTAGTAGTATTGTACGTCTTTTTACATGAATTTATCGATTAGTCTTGCAACTATTAAAACGACTAGCTATACTAGACGTTGTCACAATAACAATAATAAGGCTTATGTTAGATACATTCATTACATCTCGAGTTAGGCGCAAAATCGTTGTTGTTTATGCCAAATATCCGGATTTCAAAACACACGTCCGTGGATTGGCAAAACTCATAAAAGAAGACGCTGGAAATATTCAAAGAGAGCTGAAAAAGCTAGAGAAAGTCGGCTTTTTGTTGTCAGAAAAACAGGGAAATACAAAAGTTTACTACACAAACAAGAACTTTCTTATATTTAAGGATCTTCAAAGTATCGTTTTGAAATCTCAAAGGGCTGCACAAAAGCGCCGAGCCGAATAGCCCCGTTAGCGTTAACCCTACACCCTCTTGGTAAGTAATTGTCGCAGTATTTAAAAGTTACGTATTTACAGATTAGAACAGATAGGCTATAATACTCCCCATGATTCAAGTAACTAAAAAAGACGCAAAAGAGCCTACAGAGAACCTTATTCGTCGTTTTACGCGCAAGGTACAACAGGCAGGTGTTGTTGCTACTGCAAAGCAAGCTCAACATTTTGAGAAGCCGCTTAGCAAACGCGATCGCCGTATCAAAGCTATTGTTCGAAAAGAACGAAAGAACGAAAAACTAAAGAAAATCCGCCTCGGACAAAAGTAAAAAACACAGGTGAAGGGTGAGTGGTATGGTTGAATTTAGATTTGCGATTAGCTATGAGCAATTTGCAAATAGCAAATTGATAATTCATTGCAAATTGTTAATAGCCAATTGTTAATATTCTGACCGCTATCTATGTATAGCTATGGTACTATCGACTAATTACCCCCTCAACGATATACTAGTGATATGAGCTTAAAAAACACACTTCAAAACGATTTAAAGACTTCCATGTTAGCACGCGATAACTTTACAACAGACGTTATCAAAGGTTTAAAATCAGCTATTCTGTATGAAGAAGTAGCCAAATCAAAAAGAGAAGAAGGATTATCAGACGATGAAATTCTTGCTGTATTCAAGAAAGAATCCAAGAAGCGCCAGGACTCCATTGACATGTATATAAAAGGCGGAAACCAAGCTTCTGCAGACAAAGAGACGAAGGAAAAGGCGATCATCGACGCATATTTACCAGCACAGCTATCAGAGGAACAGATTAATGAATTAATCAACGCAGCCTTGCAAGAATTAGATATTACAGAACCAACTCGTCAAGACATGGGTAAAATCATGGGAGCAGTTAAGTCAAAAGCTGGTCCAGAACTCGACGGTAGCATGCTAGCTAAATTGGTTAACTCAAGGATTGATGCGTAGGTTGTTATGATCATAATAATGGGAGTTGCAGGAGCAGGAAAAAGCGTTCAAGGCCGATGGGTGGCTGATGAGCTTGGTTTGCCGTGGTTATCTACAGGCGAGTTCTTGCGCATGCTGGTTACAGGCGAACGCCGCCGGGAAATGTTGGCGGGCAAACTGCTTGATGACTCAGAGATGATCGGTTTAGCCGACAAGATATTTCATATGATAGATGTCCAGCAAGAGTTTATTCTTGATGGTTTCCCTAGAACTATTGCACAGGCAGAGTGGCTGATTGCCCAGCACAAGGCTGGTCTTATAAACATCTCGACAGTACTGCATTTAGAAGCAGACGAAGAAGTTGTTACAAAACGTCTCTTGGGGCGGGGGCGTCAAGATGATACAGAAGAAGCAATTGCTTCCAGGTTTTCAGAATATAGATCAACAATATTACCGATTATTAAAAACCTGGAAGAAAACGGCATAAAAGTCCATCACATTAACGGCGAAGGTACTCCGGAAGAAGTCCATGCTCTTATTATTCCACTACTGAAATAGGTTTTATGTATAACAAAGTCAAGACAGCAGACGAGATCCAAGCTATCCGCGAAAGCGGCCGGCAGCTTGCGCTTATTCTGAAAAAGATAGAAGACACAGTTCGTCCAGGAATGACTGGTTTAGACATTGATAACCTGGCTCGCGAGGAGTTAAAGAAGCTAGGAGGCGTACCGGCATTTTTAGGGTATCAAGGCTTCCCAAATACTATTTGTATAAGTGTTAATGACGCAGTAGTTCACGGTATCCCTAACTCTACACCGTTTAAGTCAGGTGACATTGTAGGTTTTGATTTCGGGGTTATATACGAAGGAATGGTAACAGATGCGGCTCGGACATGTATTATTGGTGAAGGTTCCAAAGAAAATCAGAAACTACTAGAAACTACTAAAAGATCGCTAGATGCAGGTATAAATAAGGTCAAAAACGGCTGTGCAGTCGGCGATATAGCAGAAGCTGTTCAAAAAATCTTAGAGCAGAATAATTACGGCGTGGTGAGAGATTTAGTAGGCCACGGTGTAGGACATCAAGTCCATGAGGATCCAGAAGTTCCGAACTACGGATTAGCTGGACAGGGTGCTCGCTTAAAGGCTGGTATGACAATTGCTATTGAGCCAATGTCTACCTTGGGTGATTATCAAGTCAGGGTAGATTCGGACGGCTGGACTATTAGAACCCGCGACGGTTCTGTGAGCGCGCATTTTGAAGATACAATTTTAGTAACCGAAGATGGTGCAGAAATACTCACTCGCCTGTAAAATCGCTTTGTATTAGTTGTTTAATTCTTCCTCTTGCGGTGAGGCAAGTATAAGCGGTATACTATAGCCGTAATGTCAAATAATAAAAATCTACTAAAAATTCAACAGTCAATCAAAGGAAGAATCTTGGTATGACAGCTAACTCGCTAACTCCGTATTTTGTCGGTATAGATGTTGGAACTTCATTAGTTCGTTGCGTTATTGGTACAGTTGATGAACAAGGAGCCCCAGAGATTATTGGCCATAGCCAGGTTCTTACAAATGGTATGCGCCGCGGTGTTGTGGCCCACGTTGACGAAGTTGCAGATGCAATCCGTGAAGTAGTAGTAGATGCTGAAAGATTATCCGGGCGCAGTATTAACAGCGCAACAGTTAACATTAATGGTGCGCACGTCGAAGGTCTAAATTCGCGCGGGGTTATAGCTATCAGCGCTGTTAACAGAGAAGTTCAAGAAGAGGATAGGTACAGAGTAGAAGAAGCAGCATCGGTTATGAAGATGCCAGCCAACAGAGAAATTATCCAAGTCTTTCCAAAGGCATATCGTCTGGACGGCCAAGGTAATATTAAAGATCCAGTTGGTATGCAGGGTGTAAGGCTGGAAGTAGACACTCACATTATTACTGCTTCAGTTCCTAATGTACGTAATCTTGAACAGGCCTTAGATAGAGCGTCCGTTGGCATAAAGCATCGCACGGTATCAGCACTGGCTTCCGCAGAGGCAGTTCTAACCCGTCAGCAAAGAGAAGCCGGGACGGCCGTCGTTGATATTGGCGCAGGCACAACCAACCTCATAGTTGTAGAAGACGGAGAAGTTCAACACATTGCAGTTATACCAGTTGGCGGGACACACGTCACAAATGATCTTGCAATTGGCCTTAAGACAGATTTAGATATTGCAGAAAAGGTAAAAATTGATCATGCAACTCTGGAGAAAACCACACGCTCAACCTTCTCAGTCACCATAGACAGAGAACAGCATACTTTTAGCGCCGAAGACGTAATGATGATAGTGGAGGCCAGAATGGAAGAGCTGCTAGAGCTAGTGGACAAAGAAGTAAAGAAAATAGGGCGCTCACGAAAACTTCCCGGAGGAGTTTTG
>CAZTWI010000001.1:9516-23228 GCA_964617685.1 uncultured Candidatus Saccharibacteria bacterium
GTTTACTGGAGGTACTGCAAATATTAAGGGATTAGCTAATTTCGCCAAAGAAGTACTAGAGCTTCCAGCCAAAAAAGCCACTCTTCTGCCTGTCAGCGGGCTTTCTGATATCGCAGATGACGTGGCCTATGCAACACCTATAGGACTCATGCTTCTTGATATGCTGCTGGACGGACAGTCAGCTTCAAACGACACTACAACCTATAATAGCGCTCTGAATGCCGTCGGCGGGCTGTTCAAAAAATTTAAGAATAAATAAAGATTTAAAAGTTCAGATATATTATATATTGCAGGTTTGATTGTATGTTCTGTATACTTGAGTGTATAAATTGAGGATAAGAGGTAAATTCATGCCACAAGTTGCGCCCGCAATAGAGACGTTTGCACAAATAAAAGTCGTTGGTGTCGGAGGAGCTGGCGGATCAGCTCTAAACCGTATGATTGAAGCAGGGGTTGAAAGTGTTGAGTTCATAGCAGTCAACACTGATGCACAAGCATTACATCATTCCAAAGCAACAACAAAAATCCATATAGGAAAAGATACAACACGCGGGCTAGGCGCAGGAGCCGATCCAAGCGTAGGAGAAAAAGCCGCAGAAGAGTCATCAGAAGAAATTAAATCAGCGCTTGCTGGTGCAGATATGGTCTTTGTTACCATCGGTGCAGGCGGCGGAACAGGATCTGGTGCTGGTCATGTCGTAGCACGAATAGCAAAAGAGTGTGATGCACTTGTTGTAGGATTTGCAACTAAACCATTTGCGTTTGAAGGCGAAAAGCGCAAGTCTAACGCTGACTTGGCGATAGAAAAACTCAGGGGAAATGTCGATACTCTTATAACCGTACCAAACGATCGTCTACTCCAGACGATAGATCGCAAGACTCCGCTTCTCGAAGCATTCAAAGTCGCTGATGATGTTCTCCGTCAAGGAGTTCAAGGCATATCAGATCTTATAACAGTTCATGGTCTTATTAACTTAGACTTTGCTGATGTTAAAGCTGTTATGAAAGATGCTGGAAGCGCATTGATGGGAATCGGGCGTGCTTCGGGTGATAACCGGGCGATTGATGCCGCCAAGCAGGCAATTGAATCACCACTTCTTGAAGTTTCAATTGATGGTGCAAGAGGCGTACTATTCAATGTTATTGGCGGCAGTGATATGTCTATGCATGAAATTAATGCGGCGGCGGAAACAATTACAGCTGCAGCTGATTCAAGCGCAAATGTTATCTTTGGTGCGACTATAAACGAAGAAATCGAAGGCGAGATAATTGTTACAGTTGTAGCTACGGGCTTTGACGCTTCATATTTTGCAAGAACTCCTGTTGAATCAACGGGAATTACTAATCAAACTGAACAGCCTATACAATCAAATGATTTTACTGAATCAGATATTCAAGACGTTGACATGGATCTAGAGTCTGCTCAGAATGAAGATGGCGGACTTGGCGACTTCAAGCACGATAAAGATACTACTCCTTCAATCTGGTCATTAGATACTAAAGCAGGCGACGATGATAACTCTTCAGATGATTCACAGTCTGAAACTTCCGCAACCGATAGTGATAAAAATGAAAACAAAGATTCAGCCGAAGACGAACTTGATAAACCGTCTTTCCTCAGAAGGTTTAAACGAAATAAAAACGATAAAGATCAAGAAAAAACAGATTAGAAATGATTACAAGTGTCACTATTATTACAACTCATTTTAATTGAAAAACACTAGCAATAGCGTTATATTTTAATAGTGAGCACTAAATGTAGGAATTCGGTGACCAAGACAACCTTCATAAATAAAGAGTAGGAAAGTAAAATGCGCTGCAATCAATGTCACAAAACTGATACAAAAGTAATAGAATCTCGCGAGGTATCAGAGGGTGAAGCAATACGTAGGCGACGTGAATGCATCGTTTGCCAGAATCGTTTCACGACATATGAGCGCATAGAAAAACCGCAGCTGGTGGTTGTCAAAAATGATGGTACCAGACAGCTTTATAACCGAGAAAAACTTCTTGCAGGACTATATAGGGCTTGCGAAAAGACAGAAGTCTCGGCTGTTCAGCTAGAAGAACTAGTAAGCAGAGTTGAAAAAAAGCTGTACGAATGCGGTGAATCAGAAATTCCTTCGCACAAGATAGGGGAGCTAATCATGGAAGAGCTGGCCAATCTAAGCGAGGTCGCCTACGTACGTTTTGCCAGCGTTTATCGAAGGTTTAAAGATATAGAGAGTTTTGAGCGGGAACTCTCTGAAATAAAAACTCATTTACATACAAAATAACAAGAGAGATTATTAGCTCTCGTCTGAACAAGCAATCTTGTGCAGACGAGAGCTAGTAGCCCGATCCGTATCTGCGAGAGACGTATGGATTGTCTTACTAACTCTAGGAACCTTTCAAATACGAAACGGTTCAACAAAAATTATTAACAAAAACACACATACTCTTAGGGGTGCGGGGTATGTGAATAAGGATATAAAGGGTATAAGGTAAATAAAATGTCGCAACTAATGAGTCTGGAAATATCAAGAAGATTCACGAAACAAAAAGACAAAGCATATGACATGCTTAAGTGGACAAAGCGTGACTCTGTTCTAACAAATCCTATGACTAAGGAAACTGTATTTGAGCAGCTAGGCGTAGAATTTCCAGAAGGCTGGTCGCTCAATGCAATCAATATAGTCTCTCAAAAATATTTTACGGGTACACCGGGTCAGACGGACCGCGAATCTTCTCTAAAGGAACTAATCAACCGCGTTGTCGACACTATTACACGTCAGGGAATTCAGGAAGGTTATTTTGACAATAGCGAGGTAGCAGAGACTTTTCGTGAAGAGCTGAAATACATTCTTGCCACACAACGGGCGGCCTTTAATTCGCCGGTCTGGTTTAACATTGGTGCTCCAGATCGTTCACAGCAAGCCAGTGCCTGCTTTATCCTTGGTATAGAAGATACTATGGGATCTATTCTTAACTGGTACAAAGATGAAGGAATGATATTTAAAGGCGGCTCAGGTAGCGGTGTAAATCTTAGCCCAATCCGTTCATCATACGAAAAACTAGGTAAAAGCTCAGGTACTGCGTCTGGTCCTCTTAGTTTCATGCGTGGAGCCGATGCTTCTGCGGGTGCAATCAAGAGCGGCGGCAAAACTCGTAGGGCTGCCAAGATGGTTATATTAAATGTTGACCACCCGGACGTAGAAGAGTTTATTTGGTGCAAGGCTATAGAAGAACGCAAAGCTCGCGTGCTAGAACAGGCTGGATTTGATATGTCATTAGACGGAAAAGATATCTTCTCAGTTCAGTACCAGAATGCTAATAACTCCGTTAGAGTTTCAGATGATTTTATGCGTGCAGTAGAGAATGACGAGATGTGGGATCTGAAAGCAGTCAAAAACGGTGCTTCCGTCAAAAAGGTCAAAGCTCGCGACATCTGGCGTCAGATAGCAGAAGCTGCTTGGGAGTGTGCGGATCCAGGACTGCAGTTTGATACAACAATCAACGACTGGCACACAACTCCAAATGCCGGACGAATCAACGGATCAAACCCTTGTAGCGAGTACATGCACCTAGATAACTCCGCCTGTAATTTAGCTAGTATTAATCTTCTAAAGTTTCTACGCGATGACGGTACTTTTGATGTCGAAGAGTTCAAGCACACTGTAGAAATAGTATTCACAGGTCAGGAAATACTTGTTGGTTACTCAGAATACCCGATTGAAGCTATAGCCAAGAATGCTCGTGCTTACCGTGAGCTAGGACTAGGTTACGCCAACCTTGGGGCGCTTCTAATGGCTCAAGGTCTACCTTACGATTCAGACGAAGGCCGAGCTCAGGCAGCTGCTATTACTGCACTTATGACTGGTCATGCGTATGCTACCAGCGCAAAAACAGCCAATAAAGTTGGTCCATTTGCTGGATATTCCAAAGATAAAGAAGGAATGCTCCGTGTCATTAGAAAGCACCGGGATGCAGTTTCAGATATTGATGCCAGTTTAGTTTCAGAAGAATTGCTAAGTGCGGCTGCTGCTGTCTGGGATGACGCGGTAGAATTAAGTATTCGTTATGGTGTTCGTAATTCACAAGCCAGCGTGCTAGCGCCTACCGGAACAATCGGGCTTATGATGGACTGTGATACAACAGGGGTAGAGCCAGATCTAGGTTTGGTAAAGGTCAAGAAACTAGTGGGCGGCGGTACAATGTCTATCGTTAACCAGACAGTTCCGCGAGCACTAAAAACTTTGGGCTATAACAAGAATCAAATCGATGCAATTATTAGCTACATAGATGTAGAGAAGACAATTTTAGGCGCTCCTGAGCTTAAGCCGGAACACGTTAATGTGTTTGCTTGTTCAATGGGTGACAACTCAATCCACTATCTAGGTCACGTTAGAATGATGGGTGCAGTGCAGCCTTTCATCTCTGGAGCAATTTCTAAAACAGTTAACATGCCGGAAGAAGCTACGGTAGAAGATATAGAACAATTACACCTTGATTCATGGAAACTAGGCATCAAAGCAGTTGCTATCTATAGAGATAACTGTAAAGTTGCTCAGCCATTGTCTATGGCTAAAAAAGAAGGAGCCGCTGACAAAACTCCAGTTCAAACAGTTGCTGAAACTATTCAACAAGTTGCAGAAGCCCCGGTTTCAGCCAGTGCGTTCAGAAGGGAATTACCAAAGGTTCGTTCAAGCAAGACCTTCTCATTCACTGTTGCTGATTGTCACGGCTACTTTATTGTCGGTGAATACGAAGACGGTAAACCCGGCGAACTATTCATTAGTGTCGCTAAAATGGGATCAACTCTTGCTGGTTTGATGGATTCATTTGCCCGTTCAATTAGTTATGGCTTGCAACACGGTGTGCCGCTGAGAGTATACGTAAAGGGAATGACATCGATTGCTTTTGCTCCGTCAGGTATAACTGATGATCCGGCTATTCGTACAGCCAGCTCATTAATCGATTACATATTCCGTCGAATAGCCATGAGTTACTTGAGTTTCGATGACCGTCTTGAACTAGGGCTTGCTGATATCAAAGATATGCCAGTAGAACAGACAAGTTTAGTGGATGTGGCGCCGATAGTGTCAGAGCCAATAGTTGAACCGGTTTTAGAAACAACTTCAGTTGACCACCAATCCGCAGCTCCCGTAGCTAGTCCTAATGCGGCGCCTAAAGACTATAGCCTAACGACTAACGACTCCGTTTCTGCAAAGCAGAAGCAGTCCAACGATGCGCCAATGTGCTATAACTGCGGCAACCAAACTCAAAAAGCTGGCAGTTGTTACGTGTGTACATCCTGTGGTTCAACCACTGGTTGCTCCTAACCAGCCTCCAAAAATAAAAACAACTCGTCAACTTCAAAGAATGCAGAGGTCTAACCTCTGCATTTACACTTTAGAACATGATTTATCTGTATAGGTTAGACCTCTGCAGATAAACGTGTATGAGTGTGTGATTACGAATCATTATTCATCATCTTGTCCTTCAAAGTTTCGACGACGAAGGATCACTCTTCACCATTCACAGCTCTAGTGATACACTAGCACTATGGTATTAGTCGCTTTGTACAGAAAAAACAGCGAACACGAACGTCCCGTATATGAATTTTTAGAAATGCTGCGTCGCCGTTATCCTGGAAAGGCGATTGTAGAATTGGATCTAAACACCAGAGACGGTGCCGCAGAAGCCAGTCTTTACGGAGTTGTGCGCTATCCGGCCCTACTTGTCAGGTCTCTAGACGGACATATTCAAGGATTATGGGAAGGCGAGCCGCTTCCGCTAATTGACGAAGTAGCCGGCCTGATGCTTGAACAACAAGGCTCTTCAGTGTAGAATAACAACTAAATACATTCCTTTTGGATTATCAGTCATCAGCTGAGAACGTAGAAAGCAGAAAACCAAGTGCAGGTGAGTAGAACTTTCCGTGAGACCGGCGTAAAAGGTCAAAATAAGCGCCAAGAAGAAACATCTCTTTTGGAAATCAGATGGTACCACCCGTAATCTACGGGCTCTGATAAACAAAAGAGATGTTTTTTGTTTAAAAAAAGGATAGAAATGAATCCCGTTAGAAATAAACTAGATTTAAGTAAAGAACCAAAAGTAACCGCTATTTAACAGGAAAGGATTTTTAACGGGATGAAGTTCAAATCAGGAACCAGAAGAAAAGCGATCGAATATGAGAAAGACCTAGTTAAGTATTGGAAAGAGAACAAAACTTTTGAAAAGTCGGTTGAACAACGCCCTAAAGACAACTCTTACGTCTTCTATGATGGTCCGCCCTTCATCACAGGCGAGCCTCACCACGGTACTTTACTGAGTTCAATAGTAAAAGATGCCATACCGCGCTTTTGGACTATGCAGGGTAAAAGAGTAGAGCGTGTCTGGGGGTGGGATTGTCATGGTCTACCGGCAGAAGTATTTACTGAAAAGAAACTTGGGATAAAAGACAAAAGAGACATACTCGTCGCGCCTGGATCGAAGTACATATCAGATTTATCCAGAGGGGATGATGCGGCTCATTTATCTGAGGGAAAGATATCCAAAGATACCTTGAGCGAGGAAAGTAAGCTACATCGCTCATCTGGTGAAGCTGGGATTGCTTCGGTATCAGGTGTGCTGAGTAAAGGTACAAAAATAAGCTTAGAAGAGTACATTATTACCTGTCGTGACAACATGGTTCAAACTGGAAGCTTGTGGGAAGACACGATTGATCGTATTGGCCGCTGGGTAGACTTCAAGGGCGCTTACAAAACCATGGACAAAGACTACATGGAATCTGTCTGGTGGGCTTTTAAGACTTTGTATGAAAAGGGTAAAATTTACGAAGGCGAAAAAGTATTAATGTATTGTACTCGGGATGCAACTCCGCTTGCTAAAGCAGAGATTGCTATGGACAATTCCTACCAAGATGATACGGACCCGTCTGTGTATGTTAAGTTTAAATTGAAAGAAAAAGATACATTTCTTGTTGTTTGGACAACAACACCCTGGACTCTACCTTCTAACAGTGCTATAGCTGTTAATAAAGCAACAAAATATGTCGAATTAGAACACGATAATCAAGTTCTAATAATGGCAAAAAATCTTGTCGAAAAGGTTATGACGGACGAAAGACATCAACCGCTTGAGTACAGGATTTTGAATACATTTGCGGGATCGGAATTAGTTGGTCAAGAGTATGAACCACTCTTTGATATCGAGATTGACAAGAAAAACAGTTTTAAAGTCTGGCATGCTGATTTTGTTACAGACGAAGACGGAACAGGTATTGCTCATCAGTCGCCCGCGCACGGTGAAGACGACTATGCCATGGCTAAGGCAAATGATATACCGTGGGTGTTGGCTACAGATGAAAGCGGAGTGTTTATCTTTGGCAGATGGAAAGGTGAAAACGTCTGGGACATTAATAAACAGATAGCCAAGGATCTGCTTGCAGATGGAGTTGTGTTAAAAATTGATTATATAACCCATAGTTATCCTCACTGTCATCGCTGTAACACAAAACTTATGTACAGGGCTGTTCCAAGCTGGTTTATGGATATAGACAGCCAACGGCAGGACATGTTGGAGCAGAATGGCTCTATAAACTGGCATCCTGATCATATAAAGCATGGTAGATTTGAGAAGACTGTGCAATCTGCTCCGGACTGGAACCTTAGCCGAGATCGCTTCTGGGCTACACCCTTTCCTGTATGGAAGGGCACGGACAACAACGGTAAAGAACTAGTTAAGGTTGTAGGCAGCTATGCAGAGCTTGAAGAGCTGTCTGGAAAGCGCCTAGACGACTATCACAGGCCTTGGATTGATGATGTAACATTTACAATAGATGGTGTCGTTTATAAGAAGATAGAAAAGGTTATGGATAGCTGGTTTGAGGCAGGCTCAATGCCGTTTGCGCAGTTTCATTATCCTTTCGAAAACGTAAGTAAATTCGAAGATAATTTCCCAGCTGACTTCATTGTCGAGTATGTAGGTCAGGTCAGGGCGTGGTTTTACTATATGCACGCTCTTAGTGTTGGTTTGTTTGGAGATAGTGCATTCAGCAACGTGATCGTAACTGGTACTGTTGCCGGTAACGACGGCCGAAAAATGAGTAAAAGCTTTGGTAATTACACTAACCCTAATGAATTGATGGATGAATACAGTGCGGATTCATTACGATTACTTCTTTTAAGCTCTTCATTAATGAATGGAGAGGACTTCTCGCTGGTTGATAATTCTGAAGATCACTCAAGCGAGTGCCAAAATGTGTTAGATACCTGGATTTTGTCCAAAGTCCATACATTAATAATTGATGTGCAAAAAGCAACAGAAGAATACAATTTACAGAGTGCAACACGCTATATTTTGCCGTTCATTGACGATTTGAGTAATTGGTATGTGCGTCGTTCGCGCAAGCGCTTTTGGAAGTCGGACGATGACCAAGATAAGAATTTTGCATACAAAACTTTGCACTATGTCTTAGTTCAGACGGCGCATGTCATGGCGCCGTTCACGCCATTTTTGGCCGAAGAACTCTATCGTAATTTGACTGGCGGCGAGTCAGTTCATTTGCGTGACTGGCCGGCAGTTGGGCATGTTAATGAGCAAGTTGTGACTGAAATGGATGCAATACGGGCATGTGTCAATGAAGGATTGTCTCAGCGTTCTAAAGCGCAAATCAAAGTTCGACAGCCACTTCAGGCTGTATCAGTGTCGGGAATGGTTGATCTGGGGCCAAATAGCGAACTTTATCTTGACGTTTTGAAAGAAGAACTTAACGTTAAAACTGTAAACTGGGTTTCTTCTGGTGAAAAGCTTATTGAATTAGATTTAGAAATAACACCAGATCTCAAGTCTGAGGGCGTCGCCAGAGAGGTTGTCAGGTTTGTCCAGAACGCTAGAAAAGAAGCAGGACTAGAAGTTGATGACAGAATAGAGCTCTCTCTAGTGACAGATTCAAATGAATTAAAACAGGCAATAACAGATTACGCGGACTACATCAGTAGTGAAACTCTAACTGTTGAGCTAAAAGATGATATGGATAGCGGCTTTACTAGCAGCCAAAAAGTCGGCGGATCATCTCTTACAATCAAGCTCAGAAAACTGTAGCTACTACTCACCACCCACTATTTACCTATCGCTAAAGTACCCATTGGTACTTTACATACAGGGGTGAATCTGTTAAGGTTAAAGGATGAAAAAAGCAATAATAGAAGTAAGCGGTACGCAACACCTGGTTGCTGAAGGTGACGTGATCACCGTTAACTTACTTGATACAGATAAAAAGTCGGTTACTTTCGAACCTTTGATGGTTGTTGATGGTAAAAGTTCAGTCGTAGGCACGCCTACGCTTAAGAATGTGGTAAAGGCTGAAGTTACCGAAGCTGATACTCAAGGCGATAAAGTTACTTCAATACGCTATAAGTCAAAGAAACGCGTGCACAAAGTTCGTGGACACCGCCAACGTTTAACTACGTTAAAGATAACTTCTATAGTATAGAAGGTGAATAGTGATGGGTGAGTGGCAGGAATAACACCTGTCACTTTTTATTTCAGGGTATTTTGGAGTGCAAGTAGTCGTTTCTGAATTACAATGACTCTTTGAATTAAGTCTTTTATGTCTTTTTCATAGATTTCTGAGCAAATATAAAGTTGTGTTTCCAGTTCCGCCGCTGACCCACCACTATTCACTCGTAGCCCTTACCACTCACCATTCACCCATCACCTTTCACCATGTAAGGCTGTGGAAAAGTGCTACTTTTCCTAACCTTAAACGGGTTGCATTCCTGAACACAATTGTTATACACTGTTATTGTATCTGTAATTTAACAGATACGGGCGCGGTTTCGAAGTTAGTCTCGCAACTCTTCGATTCAGCGTGTTGCCACAAAAATTAAAAAGCAACACGTGAAAAATAATCAAAATAACAAATACAAACACGTACTATTTATATACAGTACGCAAGGGGTAACATCGTTATCCCTTGCTGTCGTTTATGGCCTGATTTCAGTTACTAAAGCTGTTGTCAGGCCTTTTTTAGTACGTAGGAATGTATTAAGTCATCTTAAAGGCTCAACCTCACGCGCCCGAGCGTTGAGCCTTTTGGGTGACTTATTTACATATGTAGGAAATCGTGCAGATTCAACCTCACGCGCCCGAGCGTTGAATCTGCCTGGTTTCCTACGCGCATTGCAACTTACTGCAAGCTCAACCTCACGCGCCCGAGCGTTGAGCTTGCAGTGCGTTGCAAGAATTGACCGTAGTGTCCACTTAACCTCACGCGCCCGAGCGTTGAGTGGGCTTTGCGGTCAAAAATTAGTAATAGGGCTTCGAGCCCATTCAACCTCACGCGCCCGAGCGTTGAATGGGCTTGGTGTCTTATTGGTAGCAATAACGATCTTGGCCGCTATATTTACTGCGGGAGGCGGCCAAGCTCAAGCTGCTACATCTAACACCTTGAACTTCCAGGGTAGACTATTAACTAACACCGGCGGTCTAGTTCCGGACGGCACTTATAACATGCAGTTTGATCTTTATTACCAGGCATCAGGCGGTTCCAGCCAGTGGACGGAAGATAGGTTGAACACCAACTCTCAGGGTGTAGTTATAAAGAACGGCTATTTCAGTGTATACCTAGGTGAATACGACGCTATACCGGCTCTAAACTGGTCAGAAGACTTATATCTAGGTATGACGATCCGTGGTACTGGTTCCTGTGCCTGGGGAGCATGTACTCCGGCAGACAGCCAGATGACCCCGCGATTTAAACTGACTGCAGTTCCATATGCTTTCAGAGCTGCCAATGTTGCCAGCTCTGGTACTAATGCTGCATCTACTAACTCAGACGGAGTTTCAATTACTACTGGTAATGCAGCCGGTGCGACCAGCAACTCAGGTAATATCACAGTAGACACTGGTACTGCCACGGGCACAACAGGAACCATTAGTTTAGGCGCTAGCAATGCAAGCGCTCTAACTATAGGAAACGGCTCTGCTACGACAACTCTGCAGGGTCAGGTGGCAGTAACAGGATCAGGTACGGCACTGGCAGTTACTAACAGTGCAACAATAGGCGGAACGCTAGGTGTAACAGGACTGACAACAGCAATCGGCGGTCTGACAGTCGGCACTGGCAGTAACTTTATAAATCAGGGAAGCACGTTATTCTCATCACTAGCTATCAGTAACGTAGCTGGCGGCGGTAATATTGGTTCAGCAGCTACTACAGTTGATGTGGCTACGACTTTCAACGTCAGTCAGACTACCGGTGGTCAGACTTTGACATTGCCGAACCCAACTATTGCTACTGCTGGACGGATAGCCTTTGTAAACAACGTAGGTTCAACAAGCTTTACAATGTACGGCAGCGTGATCGCCGTTGGCCAGAGCAATACATTCATATGGAATGGTACTAACTGGGTCACTACGGTTTCGCTAAGCGGCAGTGTGGTTAATGTTATCGGCACAATAGATTCTGCGTCCGGCGGTAAGAGTGCCGACGGTGCGCGTATAGAAGCAAATGCGATCTACTTGCAGACGGCTGATGACACCTATCCTGGTTTGGTATCTACTAGCGCCCAGACCTTTGCCGGTGCTAAGACATTTAATGGAGCTGTTCTGGCTTCCGGCGGTTTGACGGTTGACACTGGACAGAACTTTATAAATCAGGGTAGTACGTTGTTTAGCGGCGTGACTGTAAACGATGTTTCTGGCGGCGGCAACATTGGCTCGGCTGCCACAACTGTAGATATTGCTACAACATTTAATGTTAACCAAACTACCTCTGGTCAAACGCTGACTTTGGCAAATCCTACAACAACTACATCAGGCCGAATCGCCTTTGTTAACAATGTCGGTTCAGTCAGCTTTGAGATGTACGGCAGTGTCATTGCTTCAGGTCAGAGTAATACATTTATATGGAACGGAACCAACTGGATCACGACGGTTTCTCTCAGCGGCAGCGTGGTCAACGTGATAGGTACAATTGATTCTCAGACCAAGAGTACCGATGGTGCAGTCATCAGCGGTAACGCAATTTACTTGCAGACCGCAGATGCTACCTCAGTTGGTCTAGTCAGCACTAGCGCCCAGACCTTTGCCGGTGCTAAGACTTTCAATGACGCAGTTACTGTAAGCGGTCTATTGCAGGCTAACCTAGGTCTCACTGCTAGTGGTGCCGCTACCAACCTGAACGTCTCTAGCAACTTTGATACCAATATCAACACTGGAACTAGTACCGGTGCTGTGAGCATTGGTAACAGCGCTTCCGGAGCGGTAAGTATTGGGAGTGGTGGAAATATTGGACTAACAACAAGCGGCATCATTGGCCTAAACGGAACAGTACAGCTTGGTTTAGGCGGTGGACTTATACGAACATCAAACTCAGGAGCAGGAAGCTCAACCGGCATCAGTCTTCTTACTGGTAATAGTGGAGGTAGTGGAACTCAGTCAGGCAACATAAGCATCACTTCTGGTAACGGAACAGGCACTGGTACTAATTCAGGTAATATTACCCTTGACGTCGGTACTGCAACTGGCACAACTGGAACAATTAGCTTAGGCTCTGCAAATGCTTCTGCTCTAATACTTGGTCGTACAGGGCTAACAACAACTAACGCTGGGGCGCTAACAGTGACTCAGCTAACTACCCTAAATGGTGGGTTAACCGTAGAAGCAGGCGATACGTTCACCTTTAATGGCGACGCCTTTACTGACCTAACCGGCTCAGGTCTAACAGTTGTTTCAAATGCTCTAACTGTGGACGCAACAAGCGCTACAGGATTCTTCCGTAACGGGGGTAACAGCTTCGGGGCTACGGCTACAATTGGCACTAATGATGGATTTGCTCTTGCAGTAGGAACAAGCGGTATAGAAAGGCTACGTGTAACAGCAACTGGTAATCTGCAAGTTGATACAGATACATTATTTGTTAATGCAACTACTAATACAGTTGGAATATTGAATGGAGCACCTGCTAATCCGCTTTCTATAAACACACTAACAACCGCAGATAGTCTTGCTCAAGTAGCTATAGGTACCGGTGCGGTCGGTAATAAAGGATTAGTTATACAAGGTGTTGCAGGCCAAACAGCTAACGCATTAGAAGTACAATCTAATACTGGTTTTGCTGGTTTCGTTGTATCGGCCGCTGGTAATGCATCCGCAGCATCCTTAACAGTTTATAGTGGAGAAACAACCGGCTCGTTTAGAAAGAATTATATAGCAGGCACGGGCGGAGTTAGTGCGGCTGATGTATTGGTGCTTGCTGATGATGGCGGTGCTTCTAGGGTTATTAGGACTACTACCGCCAGAGACACTCGAGTTGCTGGTGTAGCTATATCGACTGTTTCTAGCGGTGGCACAGCTATTGTAGCTATTGCTGGTAACGCATTAGTGACTGCAGATTCAGGTGCTGTGGCAATCGGTGATCAGCTTGTTACATCAAGCTCATCAGGTCAAGTTACGGTTGATAATTCTGCAACTACTGGAATAGTGGGTTACGCAACAAGTTCTAAAGCCGGTGGCGCTCCTGGGACAGTCGGGGTTTACATCTCTGTGACTAACGGCCAGTTAAATCCAAACTTTACTGGTAATATAACTGTCGGCGGCCTGACTACTCTAAACGGGGGACTGACTGTAGAAGCAGGTGATACCTTTACCTAAAATGGTGATGCGTTCACCGACCTAACCGGCTCAGGTCTAACAGTTGTTTCAAACGCGCTAACCGTGGACGC
>CAZTWI010000002.1:0-966 GCA_964617685.1 uncultured Candidatus Saccharibacteria bacterium
CACTAGTCGTTGAAACCTTTAGGAGTTGTTAGTTTTATATAGCCCTTTTTTATAACGTTTCCATTCTCATCAAGAGTTGGAGTATGAATCATTTTTTTAAACTCAGAATCAGCACAAGATGTACTCCTGTTATTAAGTTCACATAATTTCTGAAACTTACGCAATGTTCCATCTTCGTAAGCAGTTCTAAACTCTCTAATCATTGCTCTTCTATGTTTTAGTTCTGCTCCTGTTTCAGTATCTTCGAAGTAGGCTTTGGTTATCGTTCTCAAATCTATAATTCCATAACTCTTCTTAATTAAATCATCAAGCAGGATTCTTTCAGTAAGATAGCTATAATCATGGATGTAGTTGCCTCGATCTAAAGGATTAAGCGCTTCCCACTCGCCTTCAATAATTGCTCTAGTCAAGTGTTCCGTTATTGCTTCATTTAAAGCAACGTTAGTAGCGGCTATATTATCATTTTTGTCAGGATGCAGGTCTTGAGAGAACCCCGTTCTTGTCCGGAAACTAGATAATTCATCAGTATCACTTCTATAAGTGCCTCCAGAAACAGCATGCAATCTTTCATGGACTAGAATTCTTTCGTATAAATCACTGTCAAATTCATAAGATTTTAGCATTTCAATTTGATTCAATCCTGGCGAGTACTGTCCTAAAGTATGATATTCACCATAATCAATTCCGTCATATAGGAAAATGGGTGTTTTGTCTAAAGTATCTAGTGTGTTTGATTTTTTCATATCTTCCGGCAAGTAACCCAGCTTAATCCCGTCATCTATTCCTTGCAGGAACCGCTGGTTGAAAATTTCCAGCTGGTCGGTAATTAGTTCTGCCTCTATCTTTTTATTTTTGAGGTTTTCTACGACAAATTGATAAATATACTCATCTTTCAGGATTAAAATGGAGGCTTCCTCTAAATCTTCCTTAGTTAGTTCATCATGAATTAAATATTCCCAAACCGCG
>CAZTWI010000002.1:976-5013 GCA_964617685.1 uncultured Candidatus Saccharibacteria bacterium
TATAAAATCAGGGAACTTTCCACCTTCTTCGACAATGTCTACTGCCGTAGAAAGGTCATCAGGCGTGGGGTATCGCAGTATGTAGTCGGCATTGACCCTTTTCGTGTCGATTTTCATGTTCACCATTTGCATATCTGAAAGCCATTCGCTTCGACTGACTAAGGATGATTGTCTGTGGGTTATAACTTGCATGATAGTATCATTATATTATAACAAAAAAGTAAGTAAAAGTCAATATAGGGGATAATATGGTAAGAGTTATACTTAAGTATAGATGTCTATTTTTGAAGCTTTTGTTTTGGGGCTGGTTCAGGGCTTAACCGAGTTTATTCCTGTTTCTAGCTCGGGCCACTTGCTGATAGTTCATGATGTTTTTGGCTCAACAGAAAATACTCTGGCGTTTGATGTTGCCTTGCATGTTGGGACCTTGATCGCACTGTTAGTATTCTTTAGAAAAGACATCTTAAAGTTGATCAAAAATGCGTTAAATAAAAATGAAGACGGCCGGCTAGCCAGACTGTTAATGTTAGCCACAATTCCAGCCGTCTTGGCAGGGTTTCTTTTCTCTGACTATATCGATGACAACCTACGCTCTCCACTAATTGTTGCTCTTGCTTTGGCGTGCGTGGGTGTGGTTATGCTGGTTGTTGATAGGTATTCTAAAAATAATAAATCGGATGGAGAAGTTTCGACCAAACAGGGTATGGTGGTCGGTCTTGCTCAATGTCTGGCATTAATACCTGGCGTTTCCAGATCTGGCGCAACAATCACCACTGGTTTATTGGTTGGACTCGGGCGAGTGCAAGCAGCTCGATTTTCATTTTTGTTGGCGATCCCAATAATTACTGGATCAGCACTAGGAATTTTGCTAAAAGGAGCAGATTTCTCCTCAACAGATAATTTGCCACTGTTTGTTGGAATGATCACGGCATGTTTAAGCGGTATATTTGCAATCAAATTCTTGCTTGGAATTATTGGCAGGATTGGATTAGCGCCGTTCGCGTATTATCGATTTGCCGTTGCTGTTCTTGTGATCATATTCTTGGTGTAGAATAAAGCTAGTGATTATAAAATTATAAAAATCTAAGGGGCTATAAGGTGAATATTACTATTACGAGAAATGGTGCTTATAAAGGAGCTGTAATTGTATTGCTTATAGCAATTTTAGGGCTATTGCTCTGGTCTCAGCCCTGGAATTCAAGTTCAAGCGACGCAACAAAAACCATTACAGTAAGCGGAGAAGCAACAATTGAATCTGCACCTGATGAATACGTCTTTATGCCGTATTATGAAGCTACCGGGACAGACCAGGTTGCAGTTCAGGAAGAACTAACAGCAAAAGCGAATGACGTGACTGCAAAACTCAAAGAACTGGGCGTAGAAGAGAAAGATATAACACTGCAGTCTAACGCGTATGATAATTGGTATCCGGACGAGACGGGTAAATCTACCACGACAGTTAGTCTGGAAGTAAAAGTTTCTAACAAAGAACTATCACAAAAAGTTCAAGACTACCTAATTACGACTGGTGCTAAGGGTCAAATTAGTCCTCGGGGTTCATTTAGTATCACAAAAACCAAAGAACTTGACGGGGAAGCACGTGCTAAGGCATCAGAGGAAGCTAGGGCCAAAGCAGAAGCCCAAGCAGCAATATTTGGTGCGAAAGTCGGCGACGTGGTCAAAATAGAACAAGGAAACTCAGTTGGTATTGGATATCCTACGCCAATGATGGCAATGGAAGATTCGGGATCTACTAGAAACGCAACCGCATCATCTCTACCTGTACTTGTTGGTCAAGATAGCTATTCTGCCAGTGTGAGCGTTACCTATGAGTTACAATAGTAGTAACTAAGTTTTGAATGAATTAAGGAAAACAAATTAAATGGCAAGAACATCTACAAGTAAAAAAGTATTAATAATAGCTAATGTTCTACTCCTGATTGGACTTGCCGGTGCGACGGCATTTCTATTCATGGAGAACAAAGATCTCAATGAACAGATTACCTTGACCACAGAAGAAAAAAACGCCCGCTTGATTGAAGAAATCAACAAAGTATTTGATCTGCCCGAAGAAGAGCCGGTCGTAGCAGTAGTGACGGATCCGGAAGAGTTCAAAAAGCAGTATTCTGCCTTTGATAATGCCGAATCTGGCGACTATTTGCTGTTCTACCGCAAGGCGCGCTTGAATGTACTGTACAGACAAAGTGAAAAACGAGTAGTAAAGACTGCAACGGTAAGTGTGCCGGTCACAGTTGAGCTAGTCGGTTCACAAGCAGCAATAAATGATGCAGAGAAGAAATTAGCGGCTTTCGGAGATCAGATTACAATTGTTAAGAAAGTTGATGATTCTGTTAAGCAGGCCTTTGTATTTGATGTTGATAATGACCAGGCAGAACAGCTTAAGAGCGTCGCGGAATTAATGGGCTACGAAATTGGTTCAACACTTCCAGCTAGTATTACACCATCAGACCAGACAGAAATCATCATAGCAGTTACACCTTCCAATTCTGAAACTGCTCCAGTTACACCTTAAATACTACACTGCGTGTGCTATAAGTATTTTTGGCTCTGAATCTTTTTTAGCCCAGTCCGGTCTAGGAGAGTCGTATTTAATATTTGGAGCGCCAGAGGGTTTATATACATTTCCTACCGACACGATATCCTCCATAGTCGCATGAACATCACTCGATGATTTTAGAAAACGTGGTTCCAGAAATACGAATGGAGTAGGAGCTGGTTGAATTGGGTTTTCAACTTCTCCAGTAAATGGATTTGCATAAATAAATAACGGTATAGTTAACAATCTTTCTGCATAATCTTTATTATTCACGCCAGAAATCATGTCACAAGTTCCACGGCCAACTCTCGCCTCTACTAACACACTAGTATCAGATTCAGATGGTTGAGCTTCCTGACCGCTTCCAGCGATAAAATAATTCATATTACCTAAATTCAATGTTTGATAAAAAACATGCTGAACCGCATTAGTTATTTCGGCCCTGGTTTTTTTGCCCTCAACCACCTTTTCTATAAAATTAAAATAACCAGATTTTGAGCGCGGTAGAGTATGAATATCATTAGCAAATGGCAGAAGAATATTTTCTAGAATTTTATCGCCGCTATTTTCTAGCTCCAACAAATCATAATAGGTTTTGATTATGTCGTGTCTAAAAAGGCTAGTAAGTCGATGTGTAATTAATGTGTTATAAAATTGAGGATTTTCTACGCCTAAATTTCCTAGAGCTAAGGTCGAAGCGACAGCCTCTTCTGGTTGATCAGCATAAGTTAGATGATTACTAAGAAATAGAATTGATCCGCCTAGTCGTTTATGTTTGGCAATTACCTCGTCAGAGTATATATCCTGAAACGCCTGCACTAGGCTTTCCCAGTTATTTCCAGGCATTAATAAATTACCAAATGCATTTCCTAACTTAATTTGGTCTTCATGACCGGTATCTATAGCGACTGTTAAAGGGAATCCGACATCTAGACCTGATCGTCGAAGATTATCTATATTATCTAAGTCAAAATCACGTACACCAAATCTATTTCCGTGTTTTGAATTTTTGATCTCTTCAGATAAAAATTCAAAAGTAAATTTAGATGCCTCCGGTTTAGATGAATATTCTCCTGCGTAAGCTAATTCTAGTAATTGTTCTCTCATCGTGTATACATCCTACATAATTGTCGCGAAAAATACTATATCTAGCGTAATGAATTGATGCTAGACTACTAGCAGTACTTTTGAAATTAACAAAATAAGCTGGAATCTCGTGAGAATCGAGAACTGTGCCGCAACGGTAATTCACGCTATAAGACAAAACTACGTTTTTTCTCATCGCGCCGTGTACGAAGTAAATTCGATACTCGGGCTACTCTTTTTCCTAAAGAATAGTTATAAGTCCGATACAGCAAATAAAAATTCGCATTTTTATGTGAAGTCCCGAGCAGGATAAGAATTCAATATTTTTGTATATTGCCCTCTTTTCATCTTGTTGCAGGGAAGAGGGTTTTTAAATTGTCTGAAATAAATACAG
>CAZTWI010000002.1:5023-5907 GCA_964617685.1 uncultured Candidatus Saccharibacteria bacterium
ACTGGCTTTGAGCTAACCCTGGAGATGTTTCGAACAGTTATCGAAGCTCGTAATTTAGAAGAAGATGCGCTTCTACAGAAGAGAGCAGCTTGCTTGATAGGCGGGGTTGCACTTGAGAATAGTATTGAGGCAGAGAAAGTTGAGTTTGATATTGAAACTAATATTCCTATAAACCTTGCGGAGGCTTTGGAGCTTGCGCGTGGAGGGGACAAGCAAGCCGAGCAAATGATCAGAACTAATGTCACTACTGACTATTTGGAGCGTGCATACAAATCTGGGTTTATATCTGAAGTAAAATTAGAAAGACGGACTGATGGCGAATTAGTACAGTACGGTCAAAAAATAGAGGATGTCCATATAAACAGCTTGAAGCATATTGATAATGAAAAACTGAGAAGTCGGGCCAAGATAGAAGCTCTAAATAGTGTTAGGGATAAGTACTATGCAAACAATGGTATCCTAAAGGAAAAGGCTAGAGTGGTGTTTTCAATGGTGCATGAGGACATGGATGACGCAGAAGCATCTGAAGCCGGGTTCTTTACTCATACGCGTTCTATATCTATCCAGCTTTTGACTGAGAGGGATGACGAGTTAATAATGCAATCGGCTTTTGTAGCTGGGCGGGAAAGTTTATCAGATCTAATATTTGATAAGCAAGCAGTTATAAATCTAGCCGAAAAATTGGGGATAGACTTTAGCGGCCAAACCACAGAAGAAATATTAGGGAGACCTTTGCTTGTTGATAAGCAATTATTACCTAATCTAGCTTCATCAATGGTAGAGATTTTTGATGAGGCTGCAACTGAAGTTACTGGACAGCAGAAATTTTTCGGTATGAACTCCAAAGTACAGCAGCCAAGTTCAGCCTATGTCGAAAAAGAAGC
>CAZTWI010000002.1:5917-20163 GCA_964617685.1 uncultured Candidatus Saccharibacteria bacterium
TAGCAGACAGGCCGCCGACGAGATGCAATTTGATATAGAAAAAGTGGTTGAGAAATTAAAGCAGTCAGAAGTCAAAAATCCTATAGAAGCAACCGCCAAGCTGGCTGAATATAACGAAGAATTGCTAAAGCAGCGAATAATTTTAGATGAATCAATCGATGCCAGGGTACTAGGAACGCAAGCCGCCTATTATATTAACCACGCTCGACATTTAGTAAGGTCGGATATTATTACCCAGCAAAAATTAGAAAGAGAACTTTTCATTTTACAGAACAGAATTAACAATACTGGCCAGTCAAGTTCTTGTCCTGGCGGCGCAAGCAAGCAGATGGATAAACTCGGTGGAGATTCTTTTGATTTAACCGGTGAAACTCAGGATAATCAAGATGAGTCTGGTGATTCAAAACCAGAAGATTGCGAATTTGTATCAAAGGAGTGTCCTAAGTGTGGAGCGAAAGATGTTAGGACAGAGTGCAGGAACGGAGTTTATTATGGAGCATGCGGCTGCAAGAGTAAGTAGAAAAAATCAATGAGTAGTTTAACCAAAAAACAGTACGAACATCAAAAAGCCAACTGTGACGGACTGTGCGACATTGACCATGATCGTGTCAGTAATACTAATCCTAATTTGATGCCATGTGTAACCTGCCCGTTTTGCAAACAAATAGTAAACGCTATACTTACACCAGACACAATTAGCTGTCCTGAGTGTAAGGTTACCGTAAAACGATGAGAGAAGAAAATCAATTAGAAGTCGTAAGTAAGACTTGCTCGTTAGAATACTTCTGCGAAGTCTGCGAGTATTATCCGCTTTATCCAGTTCACGGGCATTACGAATGCCCCAAATGTTTTTACAAAACAAAGTGCTGCGAAGGCGCTCCGCAGTAATGATAGTTGCACAGAAGCGTGTAGGAATTTTTGCCGGAAGCTTTGATCCTATCCATGATGGTCACTTGGAGGCGGCTTTGTTATGCGTGAAATGTATTGAGCTATCTAAAGTATTTTTCTTGGTAGAACCCAGGCCTTGGGGGAGTAAAGACCCGATAGGAGTTGCGCATAGAAGAGAAATGGTAGATCTTGCAATTGATAAATATCCTCAACTAGACCAAATAAAACTAGAGGATAATCAGTTTTCTATTTCAGACACTTTGAGAAAACTGGAAAAACAATTTCCAGACCAAGAACTGTACTTTATTTTCGGAGCAGATATTTTTATTAAAATGAACAAAACGACATGGCCGAATTTGGAGCAGTTATTTGAACACTATATTGTTGTGATTGAGCGAAATGAAATAACAGAGCAGCAAATAAGCGAGCATGCCAGAGAGCTTGGTATTGCGATTGCCATACTACCTTCAGAACATTTAAAACATTCATCAACCGATGTTCGCATGCAGCCTCACAAAAAATCTATCTGGGTTTCAGAAAAAGTCAGTCAGTATATAGATGATAATAATTTGTATCGAGAAAACTAAGATTCAGATTCTAGAGCGCTCATGGCTTTACTATGAATCTTAAGCCGGCCTACATGTTTCTCGCGGAAATGTTCAAATTCATTTTTGTCTAGACCTTTCTGTTTTATGAAGGCGCTGACTTTTTCGGAGCCAATATAGTGCGGAATCATAACGTAGGTTGCGCCGATTTCGTAGAGCTCTAAAGCTTCAGATTGATTGTCTGCATGGCATATTACAACTGCATTGGGATTAATTCTCTTTACATTTGCGACAAGCTGATGGGTCACGTCATATTCGGTAAAAGTACTAACAATAAGTTTTGCGTGATCTATACCCACTTCCTCAAGCAGTTCTATATCAGTTGCATCGCCATATATATAAGGTATGTTCTGGCGCTCTAGAACATCTAGTACTGTAGGATCATAATCAATCACAATGTAGCGTTTACCCATTTGTTTGAAAGTGCTGATAAACTCATGGCCGCCCTTATGGTAGCCAAAAAGTATTAATGGATAGGCGGATTTTGAACGCCGTTCCCGGTGAGCGGTTTCCTTTTCGAACATCTTGAACTTTATGCGGTCAAATATCTTAAACAGCGCATTGTCATAGTGCATTAAGTAGGTTGAAGAGGTTATCGTGATGATAGCTACCAGAGTTATTATTGCGCTCAACTTTTCACTAACCATATCGGAGTTGTAAGCCAGCAACACTAAAATAATTGAAAATTCACTGATTTGCGACAAGTTGATTCCAGCTTTAAAGCTGACTCTTTTCGGGTATCCTAGAACTCCAAGCGATCCAGTAACAGCAAAGGGTTTAACAAGTATAACTATCACAGCAAAAATAATTGCTGGTACTAAGCCTGAGGCTAGATTGCCCACCTCTAAGCTTTGCCCTAAGGTTATAAAGAATAAAACTACAAAGAAATCTCTTAGGGGTTTTAATCTGGCTGCTATTTCTTGAGAGTATGGCAGCGAGCCTAAAGAAACACCCGCAAATAGAGCGCCTACTTCAATAGAGAAGCCTGCAAAATCGAACAGTGCTGCTATACCGAATCCCCAAGCAAGCGCAAATAGAAAAAGAAGTTCTTGAGAAGAGGCCATCACTTTAGTTAGTCTTCCCAAGATTCTGGTATTTGCAATAAATAATAGCAGAAGAAGAATAACTCCCTTTATTAGAAGTAATATGACTTCGCTCGCTGATAGCCCGCCATTTTTGCCAGCAACAACGAATAGAAGCGCCAGTGTGGCTACAATGTCGTCTACTAAAATAACACCTATTGCTATCTGTCCGTGCAGCCGGTTCGCTTCTTTTTTATCAGATAGAATCTTGACTATAATAATAGTACTGCTGAAGAACAGTGAAAAGGCGATTATTATAGCTTCGGTTTTTGTGAAGTTCATCAAGGAACTGGCAACGTAACCTAGTGTACCGACCGTTAGAAATACCGTCGATGCCACTATGAATATTGGTTTTCCAAGTTTCTTTAGTTCCGAAACATTCATTCCTAGTCCGATAATGAATAGTAGAAGAGCAATACCTATAGCGGAAAAGGCATCAAACATTTCTGTGGAATGAATTAAGTCTAAGAAAGCTGGTCCGACGAGCAAGCCGGCAAAAATATAACCTAGTATAAGAGGTTGACGGATTAGTTTCATTATTAGTGAGACTACAACCGTGACAAGAATAACTAAACTAAGTTCTGTAAAAAATTCGCCGTGCATTAGACCTATTGTACCAGATGATGTTTATGTTTAAGTAAGCATTTGAAAAGTGTCAAACCTATCTGTAGAAAATACAATCATAATGCTTGACGATGTGCTTGAGTACTTGTTATGATTAATGTATCCAAAGAGCAGATGTGAGCTGCAACCTGAGGAAACAAAAACGTTACTAAAAATGCGAGAGAAAGGACCAGCTAGTTATGCCGGTCAAAATTAATGTCGTAACCACACGAGTACAGAAAGTACCCGTGAAGGTCCAGCGCGCCAAATGGCAGCAATATATTAAGTATTAGCGCTTCGATCTAGAAGACAAATCAAAGTTTTTCTTCTAGACTGCATCGGGATCGGAATGAATCTGATCATCGAGCTGAATTTTCTGGTTACAGAAGCTGCAGTTAGGAACATAAAAAAAGGGCTTTATCTTTGCGAGGAGCTCTCTTTTTGGTTAGACGAAGCCAGAAAATCTACTAGTCGTTTTTCTTAGCGTCAATCGCTGCTTGAATTACCGAACTGAATCCATCAACACTTGCAATAGAGTTTGTATCCTCTATTTTAACGCCGTCTATGAAGAAAGTCGGTGTACCGCTAACATCTAAATTCTTACCAGCATCAATGTCGGCATTGATTATACCCAAAGTCTGGCTGGCTACTACATCTGTATTGTATGTTTCCATGTTCAGTCCAAGTTCCTGTGCGTAGCCTTCAAATACAGAAGACGGGCTTGTGACGCCTCGCCAAGAAGCTTGCCGTTCGTATAGAAGATCGTGCATTTCCCAGAATTTGTTTTGGTTGGCTGCAGCTTGAGCTGCCCGGTGCGCCGCCGTCGCGTTCGGATGGATTTGAACTAATGGAAAATGCTTGAACTCAAAACGAATCTGGTCTTTAAACTGTTCTTTTATTTGAGCTACTAGAGGGAAAAATTGTCCGCAGGCAGGACATTCAAAATCTCCGTACTCGGTTAATGTAATCACTCCCGATTCCTGTCCGTACCAATTATTTGATCCTGTTGCATCAACAGCTGCTTCATCTTCTTTGCCTAAGAACATAGCGCCGGCTATTATTGCTACGACGACTGCTACGATTATTAGAATTTGTTTCATAAGTTAATTACCCTTCGCTCCCGTTTATGATCCTATTTTACCTCATTAAGCCCTAATTATTCTGATATAATTTGGCTTATCATAATGAATACTCTGATTTTTTTAATATTAATAATTTTTCTACTTATCTGTTTGGGTTTTTTTTCTGGACTAGCAGTCGGTGTTTTAACTCTTAATCGGTATGATCTAAAGCTTAAGGCGCTGCGCGGTGGCAAAGATGCCAGGGCAGTTTATCCGTTTCGTATGATGGGCTATCAGTTTCCTCTGACATTGCTTGTCGGAATAGTCCTTGTAATTACTGCAATCATGGCTCTAATAGATACAAAAATGCACGGGCTACTGGCAGTTTTCTTAACAACGATAATTGTTGTTATCCCGGGCACAGTTCTACCAATGTCATATACAAAGATCAAAGGCTTGAGTTTAACAGCTCGGCTGGTTCCTTTGCTTAAATACGTACTCGTCGTCTTTGCTCCCTTGGCTCGCCCATTAGGCAGAATGCTGGATGATAAATTTGGTGAGTATTCCCCGCGGGTTCATTCTAAAGAAGAACTCTACAAATTGTTGGACGAGCATAAAGTTTCCGAGCATAGCGACATAGAAAAAGAAGAAATTCGAATTGTGCGCCACGCTCTAAGTTTTGGCTCCAGGCAGGTCAGAGAAGTTATGGTACCACGTCGAAGCGTCGTGACAGTTTCAGCAGACGAAGTCATCGGTCCAATAGTAATTGATGAGTTGCACAAGTCCGGGCACTCAAGATTTCCTGTCTTCAATGACAAAAAATCTCAGAACTTTATCGGGACATTATATTTACGTGATCTAGTCGGTCTGAAAAATACATCTGTCGCTAAACAGCTTATGCGCCATGAAGTTAACTATATCCATGAAGAGCAAACTCTGGATTATGCTCTGAAAGTTTTTCTGAAGACAAACCATCATCTTTTGGTTGTGGTGAATACCTTTGAAGAGTTCGTGGGGGTTATTTCTCTAGAAGATGTGATTGAACAAATTCTGGGCAGACAAATTCTGGATGAGTTCGACGAGCACGCAGATCTTCGGGCAGTTGCTAAATCTCTAGCAGCCAACGAAGTAAAACAACGTGAAAAATCCAAAGAATAATGCTATAGTACCTCTGATGAGAACGCTTTGTATTGAGACTAATGGTAAAATTGACGAATCAATAACCGTCAAGGGCTGGGTAAACTCACGCCGCGATCATGGCGGACTAGTTTTTATTGATTTACGTGATCACACTGGTATCTTGCAGCTGACAATCCCGACACAATCAGAAGCTTTTGGCGATACTGAAGAATTACGCGATGAGTTTGTTATTCAGGCTAGCGGGACTGTTAAAGAGCGCGACGAAGAATTGAAAAACCCAAATATACCGACTGGTAAAATTGAACTCATAGTCGAATCACTAAAAGTTCTGAATAAAAGCGAGCCGCTACCTATCCAAGTTAATTCAATTCAAAATATTAGCGAAGAAAACAGGTTACGTTATCGCTATCTGGATCTACGCCGCGACAAAATGCAATCTACTCTAAAGCGTCGCGCACAATATTATTCAGAAATTCGAAAGTATATGGAGAATAATCAGTTTATTGAAGTAGCAACTCCTATTTTGGCTAATTCTAGTCCTGAAGGAGCGCGTGACTTCTTGGTGCCATCGCGCGTACATCCCGGGATGACTTATGCACTACCTCAAGCTCCACAGCAGTTCAAGCAGTTGTTGATGGTTGGCGGCATACCTCGCTATTATCAAATTGCAACGTGTTTCAGAGATGAAGATCCTCGCGCGGACAGATTATATGGTGATTTCTATCAGCTTGATTTAGAAATGTCATTCGTTGAAGATGGTGAAGAAGTCAGATCGACAATGGAGCCCTTAATAAAACAGTTAGTAACAGATTTTGCCGGTAAAAAACTTTTGTATAAAGATATCCCTAGAATTTCCTATGCAGAATCAATGAATAGGTTTGGATCTGATAAACCGGATTTACGATTTGGAATGGAACTAGCCGACCTCTCTGACGAACTAAAAGATTGCGGTTTTAGTGTTTTTACAAACGCCATTTCCGCAGGCGGAGTCGTAAAGGCTATAAAAATCGAGAAGCAGTTTAGCCGTTCCGAAATAGACAAACTTACCGACAAAGCAAAATCTGAAGGCGCTGGCGGCTTACCATACATGACTGTTGAAAACGGCAAGGCAAGCTCAAGTATTGCTAAGTTTTTTAGTGAAGAAGATTTGAAGAAAATTGTAGATAGACTAGAAGCAAAAGAGGGAGATACAATTCTATTTGGGTCAGACCAAAGAGAAAAAGTAAACAAAGTCTTAGGTAATCTGCGCAGTTATTTAGGTTCCAAATGTTGTAGCCTTGGCTTGGATTATTGATTTTCCTTTCTACGAAATTGATGAGAAGACCGGTAAATTGGACTTCGGTCACAATCCATTCTCAATGCCAAAGGGCGGTGTAGAAGGACTAGAATCTGAAGATAGAATCAACATCGTCGCAGATCAATATGACATGGTTATGAATGGGTATGAAGTATGTTCTGGAGCAGTCCGTAATCATAACCCAGAAGTTATGTACAAAGCTTTCGGTGTACTTGGCTACGACAGTAAGTATGTTGAATCTAAATTTGGCGCCATGTTGAACGCTTTTAAATTTGGCGCTCCTCCGCATGCTGGCTGCGCTTTTGGTTTAGATCGAATATTTATGGTGTTGCAAAACGAAGATAATATTCGAGAAGTGGTGGCATTTCCAAAAAACGGTTCTGGCGTAGACGTCATGATGCAATCGCCAAGCCCAGTGGATGAAGCCCAACTAGAAGAACTAAGTCTGCGGCTAAAATTACCAGAATAGATAGCGCCTAAAAATAAACTTTTAATTCTAACTCTGACTAAGGTGTAGAATATAGTTATGAACAAAGTTGAACTGCTTGTTAACCCTGAACTTGAATCGCGCATAATGACAAACATGGCGCCCGCGGTAGAGCGCGCCTATCAGGAACATATGACCACAGGACCAAGAAAACTTAGGAACGGAGTTGCTGAGCTTGATCTGACTGCAGGTACGCTTGATCCGTTAGAAGAGATTTATAAGGCTGCTAAACTAGAACCCCAGGAGATAATAACGACTGAACTAGTCGAAACGGTCCATGAGTCGTTTGATAATCACATAGATAAATTTTTGGACCAAGGTGTAGATTTGCGACCGGCTATTAGATTGGCGGGACAGATGAATCTTGGTACTGAAAATAATTTAGTCTGGTATCATGCAACACAGTACGAAAAGTATAAAAATCATCCGGAACTAGTAGCTTTATTATCGCGGTGGACTGCCGAGGAAGCGGATCATGGTCCTACTATAGAGCTGTGGGGTGAATTGAGCGGTTCAATTTCGCCAAAAGAAGCTCATGCTATAAAGATGATGTTAATCATGGGGGGAATTGGAGTTGCAACGGAATCTTTTCCTGCTATTAATGCTTTCACCGAACCGCAGGAATACGACACGGGCGATGCCCATAGAGATCTAGGTTTAATTCTTGATCCGATTGGCAGAAGAACAATGAACAGAATTGCCGGACAAGAAGTCCGACACGGCAACATGTTTGGTGATATTGGTGATGAAATATACTCATTAGATCAAGAGACGATCGAGTATGCGTTAATTATCGAGGCTGAGGTACACCGTAGGTTCGGCATGCCTGCAGAAAAAAGCTACCCAAATTTTATAGGTGATGCAACGAGAATTGCAGTACATGGTTTGTTTACTACGGAAGGAGTACTGCAGCGGCAGCGTGAACGAATAGATAGGCTTGGTTTGTTAAATAAAATCGTCACAACGGAAGCCGCAGAAAAAGCTCAGAAAAAAATTGCAGAAGTTACGGATCCGAAAAGCAGGATAAATTCGATGCGGATTAGAACAGTGGAACAGGAAACGGAGAAATATATCATTGAAGAAAAAGCAAAGGGAAGAGTACCAGTGATCCTCGGCAGAACTGTGATTTTTGAACAAGGCGAGTTGAAAATTATCCCAGAAGCCGCCTAAAGATTCTTGAGAGAATCTTTAGTTTTTTAGATGTTATAATAAAGCTTAAGCATGGATGAAAAAGAAAAAGATTTAGAAACCTCAGAAGACATTGTTGATAATGACAAAATTGATCTGAATGAGGAAGAAGAAGCAGTGTCTGACGATGTCTTTGACTCTGAACAAACTGATGAGGAGTCTGATACCCGTGAGGACGAACCGGAAGTTACTGATAAAAATGTAGAAGAAGTAGAATCGGAAGAAAGCGAAACTGAAACTAATTCCGAAGAAGAACCAAAGTTAGAACCAGAGGCTGAAGAAGAGAGTAAACCCAATTCAGAAAAGACAATCGAGGAAGCCATAGAAGAGTCGGAAAAAGAATCTGACGTTTTCCAGCCTGATCCGGAAGTTGATGCAGCTGTTGATGACATTGTCCGGACAGAAAGCGATGAGTCTATTGCCGAAGCAGACGCAAAACTAAGCGCGCTTGCCGAATCAAAAAATAAGCGGTCATTAAAAGGTAAAATCAAAGGTGCTTTCACCGCTTGGTGGGAAAACAGACCAGCTCGCTACGGCACATTCGCCGGACTATTCATACTCTTTACTTTAATTGTTTTGCTTCCAACTACCCGCTACACGGTTTTGAATCTAGCTGGAGTAAGAGTTAGCTCGTCGATGACAGTAGTAGACAGTCAGACCAAACTCCCGCTCAAGAACATTCATGTTCAGCTCCAAGATAAATATGCCGCTACTGATAATGAAGGTAATGTGACTCTTACAGATCTGAAGTTAGGTAGTTCACAGCTCATTATTACAAAAACCGGCTATGCTGATACCGACAAACAAATTGTATTAGGCTGGGGAAGTAATCCAATTGGTAAGCAAGAGATTATTGCAACGGGCGAGCAGTTTACTTTCGTATTAAGCGATTGGAAGAGCGATCAAAAAATTGTTGAGGCTGAAGCTGTCTCCGGAGAAAGCAGTGCAAAAGCAGACGAAAACGGAAAGATTATTTTAACTGTTGGTTTGGAAGATATTGAAAATATAGAAGTAACAATCAAGGCTCAAGGTTATCGGGACGAAACATTATCCGGAGACGAACTGTCAGAAGATGTAATAAACCTTAAGATGGTTCCAGCAAAAAAGCACGTCTTCGTTAGTAATCGGGACAATCAGTACGATCTATACAAAATTGACGTTGACGGACAAAACGAGGAAATTATATTAAAAGCTACTGGTAAAGAACGTGAAGTGCCTATGGTTACAATCCATCCGAATCGAAATATCACAGCTTTTGTTTCGTCAAGAGACGGCGATGAAAACAAGGATAGATTTATATTGGACGGATTATTTATTGTTGACTTAGAAACAGGTGAGACAGAAAAAATTACTCGTTCAGAACAGGTTCAAGTAATCGGCTGGCATGATAACAAGTTAGTTTATTTGCAAATTATTGAAGGTACGAGTGCTGGAAGTTCGCAGCGCAGCAAAATTATTAGCTACGACTTAATAAGTGGTGAGAAAAATGATTTAGCGACTGCGAATTATTTCAATGATGTCGAATTAGTCGGCGACACGCTGTATTATGCTGTTTCCAGCTACGGGGTGCCAGGAAGCCAGGCCAAATTATTTACAGTAGAAGTTGACGGTAGGGAAACTAAAAAACTAGTAGATTACCAAGTCTGGAATATTTTTAGATCGGACTATTCTAAATTATTATTCAGTGCTGAGAATCAGAAGTGGTATAGCGCAGAAATAGGTAAGGAAGCCGTAGAGACGTCTCAAGTAGCGGCTCCAAACGCAAGAAATTTTGTAGATAATCCAAAAGGCGATACTACAGCCTGGGTGGATATTCGTGACGGCAAAGGCGTGCTTTTGAAATCAAACACTAAAGATTTCAGCGAGGAACAGGTAATAACTCTGCCTGGTTTGTCCAGTGTCCAGTATTGGCTGAATGACAGCACGCTTGTATTTAGAATTATAAGTAATGACGAAACTGCGGATTACGTGCTCAATTTAGAGAAAGGCGAGCCGCAGAAAATCACCGACATAACCGCTTCGCGTAATACTTATTTCTAAGATTGATTGAGCAGCATCTTTTGTGAATTCAGAAAAATCATATCCAGAATTCAAGAATACCGTTTGGGAATATTACGCACAACACAAAAGGCGCTTGCCGTGGCGTACTCCTGAGGTATACGGAACGTTTGATTCCTATAAAATCCTTGTCTCGGAAGTTATGCTGCAACAGACGCAAGTTGATAGAGTCCAACCTAAATATGAACTATTCCTGAAGGAGTTTCCTGATATTCAATCACTTGCAGATGCTAGATTTGACCAGGTTCTTCGCGTGTGGTCAGGTCTTGGGTATAGTAGACGTGCTAAATACCTTCATGATTTTGCGAAAGAAAACACCAAAAACCATTTTCCCGAAACTGTTGAATCTCTAACAAAGTTCAAGGGTATTGGGCATAATACAGCATCTGCGGTCTTGGTTTATAGTTATAATGAACCGCTTGCTTTTATAGAAACAAACATTAGAACAGTATTCTTGCATCATTTTTTTGACGAATCACCAGCTGTTTCTGATAGAGAAATACTTAGTATAGTAGATGAAACGCTTGAGCGCAGTAACCCGAGGGAGTGGTATTGGGCCTTAATGGACTACGACAGTTTTCTGAAAAAATCAGGAATTAAGAATCTACACAAAAGCAGCCAGTATAAAAAACAATCAAAGTTTGAAGGCTCGAAGAGACAAATTAGAGGAGAAGTGCTTAGGCTATTACTTAAAAATGGAACCATGGACAAAGCACAGCTAAGGATAGAAATTAATGATAGCCGGTTTGATGAAGTTTTGGAGAGTCTAAAAACCGACAAGCTAATTCAAGTAAAAAACGGAGCAGTACTCCTGACGTAAAGCTTATGTTAAAATAACAAGTATAAGAGGAATATATATGATTAAAAAGCTATCAATAAGCTTTGTTCTGATAATGCTAGTTACGCTTAGTACTCCAGTTGCACTCAGGGCTGAAACGGCCGCAGATTCAAATCAGGCTGTGACAACTTCGGCGGAGAATCCTTCAGATCATCTAACAGCTGAAGAAAAAGCGCAGAAACTCCAAGAACGAATAACTGCCGCTAAGGAAAAAGCTGCTTCAAGAGTATCTGTGGCTCAAGAGAGAAGACTTGCAGGACTATGCAAGGCCTCTCAAACTATAATTGAGAAAGTCCAGTCAAATACCGGCACATTTCTTGAAAATCGCCAGGCAAAATATACTGCAATCAGCGATAAATTTAATCTGCTAGCTCGGAAATTAGCTGCAGCTGGTGCTGACACAACAGAATTAAATACTGCGATCACAGAAATGGAAGTTAAATCATCTACGAACTCTACCGCCCTTAATGATTATGCAACTAGCCTCAATGATTTAACCGAAATAGACTGCGCCTCTGATCCGAGTGGATTCAAAGCTATTTTGGAAACAGCAAGACTGCAACGTCAAGAGGTTCTATCACAGACTATGAGTGTCAGAACATATATAAACGAAACTATTAAACCAATATTGCAGGGAATAAGAACTTCCTTACAAACAACCACAGAAGGGGAAGGGACTAACTAATGAACGATGAACAGGAAAAAACTGAGGATTTAGCTATAAACGATGACGGTGCAATAACAACAGACGGCGGTGCAAATATAGAAGTAAAAACTGAAATTTCAGCCGAACCGGAGGTTAACGAAACAGAAGCGCCAGCCGAACCTGTGATTGTCGAGGCAGAAGCTGCTGAACCTGAACCGCAAACTGTAGCTACAGAACCGGAAGCAAAGCCCGTAACAGAACCAGAGTTGCCCGAAGAACTAAAACTGGATGAAGAGGTAATAGCGGCACCCGAAGCCACAGCGCCTTCAACTGATGACATTGAGCCGGAGCCTGTTCCTGCAGAATCTCATCCACTAGCCGCAGCTTCGTCAGTTGCTTCGGACACCAGTCAATCTGATAATTCTACTGCTAACCAACCGCCTGCTGAACATAGGAATAACAAAAAGTTAGCGGTTATTGTAACTATTGTAGTTGCTTTGCTGTTAGCCGGAGCCGCCGTCTATGTCTATATTTCAGCAGAGGATAACACTGCTCAAACTCCTTCAGCACCGCAGGAAAGCTCGGATATAACGGCCGAGGAAGCAGTCACGCCTGCAACACCAACTGATGTTGACCAGACAATTACAGAAGTTGATGAAACGCTTGATACTGTAGATAACGAAACAAATTCTAATCTTAGTGAACAAACTGTTTCTGACGAGAATCTAGGTCTAGAATAAATCTCTATTTTAGAGCTATTTTGTTTTTAATTAATTCCTTTTGCAGATCTATATAATAATCGCTGCGAACGATTGACTGCTTGCCAGCTCTCACTTTGCCGGAAATTCGTATAGTTATTGCTCCGTTCGTGATGTCCTCTATCCTGACGAAGTGCAAAGGCTCAGTAATCAAATCTTTCATATCGACATGGTTAGCTTGCAGCTTGCCCGTTTTGTTTATGATTTCCTTCAATTTATCTATGTCAGTATCTGTTGTGGCTGAAAGTTCAATTGCAATTTTGTTATTACTCATAGTATGGTTTCCAGTTACAACTATTGATCCGTTTGGAACATGGAAAATGCTACCATCGTAATCTTCAATAATCGTGGTACGTATAGTAACTGCTTTTACGATACCTTTTACATTCTGAATCTCAATATAATCCCCAACCCGGTACTGATTCTCGGCGATGATGAACATTCCGGTCATAAAGTCTTTAACTAAACTTTGAGCGCCAAACCCTAAGGCAACACCGACAATACCTGCGCTTGCAAGTAAAGGACCGGTGTTTACGCCCAAAGTATTCAGACTCATTAATACGGCTATAGTCCAGACTCCAAATGTCACGATTGCTGTAGAGATGCTGGTTAGTGTGCTTAATCTTCTGTCTCTATCAGTTTTAGAAGGATACATGTCCTCGCGAATTGTTCGTCCCAGCAGTCTTGCAAGAACCTCACTAATTACTTTGGTTGCAAAAACAGCTGCAACAAAAATGAATGCAACGCTGATTATCTCGTTTAGATTGTTATTAAACCAATCCAAGATCACATGTCCGGTGTCTGTCATCACATCTGAAGTGTCGTTGTCCATTACGCTATAGTATAGCGTTTTTGTGCGGTTAATGCAGGCAAATCATTTGCCGAATATAGCGCATAGCGGGTATTCTGATTATATGAATCCCGCTCAGAAATTTTCGGGGAAGTCTAGGAAGTATCAAATAGAAGGGGTTTCTAACGGGATGAATTTAAATGAGTATCAAAAGAAAGCAATTACAACCGAGCTGATGACACGATCGGATGATTTAAATGCCAACGACCCTGCGCTAGTTGCCAAAATTCTTGGACTTGTCGGCGAGGCTGGCGAAGTTGCTGAGAAATTCAAAAAAATTATCAGAGATAAAGAGGGTGTCATTTCTGAAGACGCCAAACAAGATATAGCCAAAGAACTTGGCGACGTCCTGTGGTACATAAGTGCACTGTCTGATTACCTGGGTTTAACATTGGACGAAGTTGCTGAAATGAACATAAAGAAATTGTTTGACCGCAAGAGCAGAGGAGCAGGCAGAGGTTCCGGAGATAACAGATGAAAAACCACTCGGAAAAATACGATTCAGCTCGTCCCTACATTGCATGTTTTGTTATGCTTCAGAAAGAAGATAAGATTGCCATGGTTTTGCGCCGGAATACGGGATGGATGGACGGTTATTATGGGCTTCCGGCCGGCAAAGTTGAATATGGCGAGCCTTATGCGGTAGGTGCTATCCGTGAAGCAAAGGAAGAGGCGGGTGTTGATATAGAACTTGAAAACATGCACGAAATGCCGATCATTTCTACATCGTTAGGAATTTTTGCCA
>CAZTWI010000002.1:20173-21002 GCA_964617685.1 uncultured Candidatus Saccharibacteria bacterium
TAGAACTTGAAAACATGCATTTCGTGCATGTTGCGCACCGGCACGGCGAGAACGACGAAGAGATTATAGACTGGGTAGATGTATATTTTAAAGCCGATTCATGGGAAGGCCAACCGTATAATGCCGAAGAAGACAAAAGCGAACGGCTTGATTGGTTAGATTTGAATAATCTGCCGGAAAATATTGTTCCGCCGCAGCGTGCCGCGTTGCTTCACATAGCAAAAGGAGATTTCTACAGTGAATATGGATGGGAATAGCTGGGCTGAAAAAGACGGGAAACTTTTCCAGCGCTTTGAATTTAGCGACTTTAAATCTGCTTTAGATTTCGTCAATAGTGTTGGTGAGCTTGCAGAGTCAGCGAACCATCATCCGGATATTACTTTCGGTTGGGGTTATGTGGAAGTCACACTGTTTACGCACTCGGAAAATTCTATAACGGAAAATGACAAAAAACTTGCGAGCGATATCGACCAGATTTAACGGCTAAATTCTTTCCGAAGCCATTCATCTAAAGAATCGCCCCCGCCGGCACTTAGACACAGAACCAGGTCATTATCAGATATGTGGTTCTGAATTTTTTGCTTCAAATCTTCATCTAACTCTGCAGGCTCTTTATCCTCAGGTTTTTGGGTTATCCCGCATAACTTTTCAGGCGTCAGCATCTCTAAACTTTCGTCTTCGCGGGCAAGATAGCTTGGTACGATGTAGAGTTTCTTGGCTCCATCAAACAAATCCACGAGTTCATCAGCTATAAAGTGCTGCCGGGTATTATGCAACCCCTCGTACACCACAACAACACCAGGCTCATGAGCCTCAACAACCTGTCTGT
>CAZTWI010000003.1:0-13863 GCA_964617685.1 uncultured Candidatus Saccharibacteria bacterium
ATTAAGCCGAGCAATGATTAAAGTAGAAGGCCTGACTAAAAAATATAGAAAAAAACTGGCTGTTGACGACGTGTCTTTCTCTGTCGAAACCGGAAAAGTTACTGGCTTCTTGGGTCCGAACGGTGCCGGTAAATCCACGACTATGCGTTTGATGCTAGGTTTGGATAATGGGCAAGGCAAAACAACTTTTGACGGAAAGCTATTATCAGAATATAAACGCCCGTCGAGCATAGTGGGTATATTACTAGAAGCAAAAGCTTTTCACCCTACCAGAACAGCAAGAAACCACCTAAAAATACTAGCTACTGCCGGAAATATCCCAATCGAAAGAGTAGATGAAGTATTGGACATGGTCGGGCTTAGTGATGTAAGCAGGAGCAAACCCGGTAAATTCAGTCTTGGTATGAGTCAGCGGCTTGGAATTGCGGCTGCTATCTTAGGCAAACCAAAATACTTATTGCTTGATGAACCGGCTAACGGACTTGATCCGGAAGGTATTCACTGGCTTCGTAAATTCATCAAAGATTATGCAAGCGAAGATAATGCAGTATTGGTCTCGTCACACTTACTAAGCGAAATGTCGCAGATGGCTGATAATCTAGTAGTAATTGGAAAAGGCAGGCTTATATCCAGCGGCTCAGTGGAAGATTTCCTAAACAGCGCTAAAGATACCAGCGTGTTTGTACGTTCCAGTAGTCAAAGCAAGCTCCAAAAAGCTCTCGAAACTAATAAATTTAATGTTCAGAAAGTTGACGGCGGCCTGATCGTGGACGGTGCCACCACGGACGATATTGGCAAGATTGCATTTCAAGTCGGAGCGCCTGTACTGGAACTTTCTGCCCATGAAATATCATTAGAAGACGCCTTCTTGAAGGTTACCGCTGATAGCCAAGAATATCGTACAAGTGATGCAAACAATAAGAAATCAAAGGAAAAAGTCTGATGTTAGTTTCGCTTAAAGCTGAATTCCTGAAACTATTCACCGTAAGGTCTACTTACATCCTTTCCGGTTTATCATTCTTGCTGATAATACTAATTTCATTTTATTTTGAAGGTTATCGCGGTGTGACCGGATCAGCCGCTTCTACCCTGACTGAAACCGCATTAATGGAAATAGTAAGCAATACTGCCGGAATGATAGTTATTTTTATTAGCCTTATAGCTATTCTGCTGATGGCGCATGAATACCGCTATAACACAATTATGTACACCCTTACTTCTAATACCCGCCGAACTAAAGTGCTGGCAAGCAAGAGTTTGGCAGTGATAGTTTTCGCTGTCGGTATGGGATTAATTGCTACCGCTTTTTCTATAGGCTGCTACTATTTTGGTCTTAGCTTGAGAGATGCCGTACTTCCCCAGCAAAATTTTGACTGGCTGGTAGTCTTTGGTAAAACAGCAGTTTATTTCAGCATATATGCGCTGGTCGGATTACTTTTAGCTGTTTTGGTTAAAGGAATAGTTGGTGCAATAATGTTTTTCTTCATCGCCCCGGTAACAATAGAGCCGCTACTGAGCATACCCTTAAAAGACAACGCTGTTTATCTGCCGTTTACGATGTTTGACAGCATAATGGGAGCGGGAATTATCCAAAGCGATCTATCGCCAGCAAGAATCCTATCTTTTTCTATCTTATACATAATCGTACTATGGGTTATAGCCTGGACTGTATTCCTTCGTCGCGACGCCGCCTAAACAATAGTTCCATCAAAGTATCCCAATTAGTTCAACTTCATTAAATGTAATTCAAAATGCTTATGGTTTTTATCTGTTGACTCTAGTGATATAGTGCATTTATTAAGTAAGAGGAGAAGGTTTATGCAAAATAATATGAAAGCTGCTTCATGGGCGCTAGGCCTCTGGGGCGCTTTGTCCGTAATCTTTGGAGTATTGATTGTGGCTTGGCCGGGAATCACTCTAAAAGCATTTTTAATAATTCTAGGCGTGTACCTGTTAGCTGTAGGTGTAGTCATGCTAGTAGGTTCTATAGCGAATCGTGAGGGCCATTGGGTTAGCACGGCATTAGTCGGCTTAATCAGTGTAGTTGCAGGACTATATGTTTTTGCAAATCCAAGCATCAGTGCTTTGGTTGCATTAAGTGTCATTGCCGTCTGGGCAATTGTTGCTGGCATGCTTCAAATTGTAATTGGATTTGAAGGCAGAAATGACTGGCTTATGATTTTTGCCGGATCGGTTTATACTCTATTCGGATTCTACATTTTTGCAAATCCGGCTGGCGGAGCACTAACACTAGTATGGCTAATTGGTCTAAGCACAATTGCTGGCGGAATCGCACTAGTTATTGCCGCGTTTGAAGCGAACAGCTCTTCAAAGAAAGTGACAAGTCGAAAAGCTTAATATTCCTAAAAATATAAATTCAAAAAACCACCTCTAAATCCGGAGGTGGTTTTTATCTATTATCCGCAAAAACTAACTGATTATTCTGCTATAGTACGAAATATGGCGATAACCGTAATGTTTTGGAACGTCTGGTTTGAAAACCAGATAGACGATTCTAGATTAACTACTCTAGAGGAAGCTTTGGAGAACTTTATTTTGGAACACAGACCGGATGTCGTAGGTCTAAACGAAGTTGTTAAATTCACTGATAATAACCATATTCCACTGCACCAAAAAATGTCAAAACTTGGGTATAATCACGCACATTTCGCCCAGACTAATAGAATTAATGACAGATTCACAATTGGCTCAACCTTGTATTCTAAAACGAACTTAAATGATACGGATACTATTTATCTAGGCCGTAATGCAACCGCAAGAAAAAAGGGCTACTCGGACTTTAGAGTGTCGGCGGTTGTCGGCTCTGTAAAACTATCCGGCAAATCATTCCAAATTATTTCCGCCCATCCAATTAATATCAAACCTTCAACTCTAAAAAATCATTACCAGCATACCCGCAAACTACATGACCACACTAAAGTATTGGATATCGTAAAGCCGACTATTATTGGAGGCGATATGAACGAACCAAGACTTTTTCCTTTTTCTATTCGACCAAAGCTTAAGAGAAATTTTAATCACAGAACCGGAAGTTTTATTAATCCATCCTGGCGGTACCGAGGGCAAACAACTACTTTGCTGCGTGCAAATTTAGACAGACTTTTTTGGTCAAAGGATCATAATTTAGTTCAAAAATCATTCATAATAGTCGACACCAACGTTTCCGATCATCGTCCAATAATATCAACTTTTGATAGACTGGATTAAATCGCTCATTCGGTTAATATCATATCTGTTAAGTTTGTAGTAGAATGAACGGAAGACTGGAGAATTTAATTGCAGTATATATTTATAGCACTAGGTGTAGTTGACTGGATTATTAGAATTGGCGCGTTGTTTATTGTACCCAGAAACCGTAAACCCTCGTCGGCAACCGCCTGGTTGATGCTTATATTACTCCTGCCATTTCTAGGGCTTTTTATATTTATCATACTTGGCAGTCCCAAGTTGAACCGGCGGCGGCGGGCAATGCAGCGTAATATGGATGAAGTCATAGCCAACCTAATGCACAACGGCGAACACGGCAAACTATTTAAGAAATTTATCGCTAAAGATTCTCATGATAAATTCGATTCATACATCAAACTTAACAAAAACTTAGGCGGCTTTCCGGCATTCGAAGGCAATAGTGTTTCATTAATTGACGACTACGACGGAATTATTGCAAAAATTACTAACGACATAAAAAAAGCAAAAAACTATGTGCACATTGAATATTTCATAATCGTTATGGATGAAACAACCGAGAATTTGTTCATAGAAATTGAAAATGCTGTCAAGCGAGGCGTGAGAGTCAGGTTATTATACGATGCATTTGGAAGCCGTCGTTATCCGAATATGAAGTCGATGAAAAATCGTCTGGATAAAATTGGTGTCGAGTGGCATCCTATGCTTCCGTTTAAACTACCTGGCAAAAACTTCAATCGTCCTGACCTGCGCAATCACCGAAAAATCGTAGTGATTGACGGCAGCATTGGCTACACCGGATCACAAAATTTAGTTACTAGGAATTACCACCGTAGAGATGAACTTTATTATGACGAGTTAGTTGCGCGCGTAACTGGTCCCATTGTTTTGCAGCTAGAAGCGGTGTTTATAACTGATTGGTATTCTGAAACAGGCAGGTTGCTGGGACGAGGGTCAGACCATGAATTGAATACTGCAGTTGAAGCAACTGGAAATGTGAAGGTGCAAATTCTTCCAAGCGGACCTGGTTTTGATAATGATAATAATTTGAAACTATTCACTGCCTTAATTCACGGAGCTAAAGAAAGAGTCGTTATCGTCAATCCGTATTTTGTTCCTGACGACGCGTTGATTACCGCAATAACAAGTGCTGCTCAGCGTAGTGTGGAAGTAATAATGATAAACTCTCAAATTATGGATCAAGCCATGGTTGGCAATGCGCAGCGCTCTTATTTCGAAGAATTACTGAAGGCCGGAGTAAAGATATACCAATACGATCTGCCGATACTGCTTCATTCAAAATATATGATAATTGACGATGAAACAGCCGTTATCGGATCCAGTAATTTGGATATGCGTTCTTTCCAGCTTGATTTAGAAGTTACCTTGGTTGTTTATGACAAAAAAGTAATCAAAAATCTAGAAGTTATCACGACAGATTATCAAAAGCGAACGCGCCCTCTGAAGTTAGCTGAATGGGAACTAAGATCTTGGCGTTCTAAATTAGTTGAGAATTTAGCGCGTCTAACTGCCTCGGTACAATAAATGAAAAACCATTTCGCACTAAAGAGCTATTTGACGGTAAAACAACGAATTGCTCAAGCCTTGATCAGTTTAAGCGCTTTTTGTTTGTCAATCTTAGCCGTCAACTCAATTACTTATAGCAGTGTTCAGTCAATAATAGTTGCGGCTATTCTAGTTTCTATTATTGCCATAATCTTGCAGCCTGTATTTTCTCTGCTCACCAGAATAATTGGTATTTTAGGTATTTTGTTTATTAGTTTTTTTGGGTATGCGATAGTTTTCTGGATCGCGCTGCAAATTTCACCAGACATAAATTCTAATAGTTTTTGGAGTATTCTCTGGGCATCCTGGCTTTACGCAATTATTATCACAGTTCTTAACTGGATTATTGTTTCGCAGTCGGACGACGTCTTCTTAAACGAAATCCTTAAACACTCAAAATACAAAAAACTACCCCCAGATACGCCTCCTGGATTTATATTCGTGCAGCTTGACGGAGTTTCTGCTCCCGTCCTAGATTCTCAAATAAAAGCTGGCAATCTTCCAAACATTACCCGGCTCATACGCGCGAATGACTACGAATTTCACTCCTGGCACACACAGGTTCCATCAACAACCCCGGCATCCCAAGCTGGAATTCTGCTCGGGGCCAATGATGGGATACCGGCATTTCGCTGGTATGAAAAGGAGAGTGAGAAATTAGTAGTTGCAAACCAGACAGCTGGCGCTCGCCTGATTGAAGCACGTCTAAGCACCGGGAATGGTTTGTTGGCTGACGGCGGAGTAAGCGTGGGTAACCTATTCTCTGGCGACGCGCCAGTAAATGTCATGGTGATGAGCAAAGTTGAAGGAGACAGGCAATCTATAAGGAATATGCGTGAATATACTTCGTATTTTTCTACCCCGCTTGGTTTTATGCGTTCGTTAATACTGTCCGTTGCTGAAATGGTTAAAGAAATCTTCCAAGCCAGACGGCAGGTTTCACAAAACGTCACACCAAGAATTAAGAGACACGGATCATACGTTTTACTCAGAGCAATGACTAATGTGCTGATGCGTGACCTGCAGACAACTATTGTCATACAGAACATGACGAAGGGCGTTAATAGTTTGTATGTCGATTATTTAGATTATGACGAAGTTGCCCACCATGCCGGCATGGCACGACCAGAATCGCTGGCATCATTGAGAGGATTAGACTGGGTCGTGGGAATACTTGATCGTGCACGACAATTTGCGCCAAGAGAATATGAGCTTATCTTAGTATCGGATCACGGACAAAGCCAAGGGCCGACATTTAAACAATTTCATAATGGCCGAACGATCGAATCGTTTATTTCAGAGTACATACACAGTTCAAAAGTTCATTCAGCCTCAAAACCCGCAGAAGAACAAAGCAGCGCTATTCGAGCCATCCAAACTGGAAAACAAATCGGTCTAGTGTCAAAGAGGTCTAAACAAAAAGCTAATCAGAATGAGAAAATCACTGATTCTTCCGATATTGTATTCACCGGCTCTGGCAACCTTGGAAACGTATGGATTAAAAAATTCAAAAACCCGGCAACGTATGAGCAGATTGATGTCGAGTTTCCTGACTTGATCGACAACATTATCCGTACAGAAGGTGTCGGAATGGTTATTATGCGCGCGAAAAACGGTCCGATTTGCAAATCTGCCGGCGGGACAATAGAACTGGAATCAGGAAAAATTACCGACAGAAATCCACTGTTAAATTATTCAAAATATGACCAGCAATCCCTGATAAGACTTATGAAAATGAAGGACGCACCAGACATTGCGATAATATCCAGTTACGATGAAGTAACAGGCGAGGTGTATGCATTTGAAGAACTGGTAGGAAATCACGGAGGACTTGGCGGGTGGCAAACTGAAGCGATTTTGCTTCACCCTAAAAAACTAAAAATTCCTAAAGAATTTTTGACCGACGGGAATATTATCGGTGCGGAATCAGTACATAAGATCTTGAAAAGCTGGCTTCCAAAACCAGCTAAGAAATCGTAATCTCTCTAGCAAAGAATCCAGTTTAATATCTTCTCATTATTGCTGGCAGTCGTTCTTCATTCTGATGCAGGATTTTCATGAACTGCCCGCCAGCGAGCAGTATTTGCGCCTCATAATAAACCCAGACCATGATCAACAGCAACGCGCCGACTGCACCGCTGAGTGAAGTAACTGCAAAGTTGCTCAGATAGAATCCAAGTAATACTGTTCCGACTATTATAAACAAGGTTGTTAGCGTAGAGCTTAATATCAAAATAGTCCATGAAATTTTTTGATATATCAAAAGTTTGAATATTAGAGCCAGTATCAATGCGCCGACTGCGACCGAACCCAAAGAAAAAACAACATCCGCGAAGTTCTCTAAAATATCAAGTCTACCCGGAATAATCGACTCAGCCAAAGTGCTAATTGTGTTTACAAGCAAACCGGCAAACAACAGCATGCTAGTAAGCATGACCACGCAGTAAGCAATCAGGTAGCGCAAGATCCATTTCCTCCAGCCCCGACGCAGTGGGTTATGCCATATTGCATCGAGAGCATCCTGAAGCGCGATAAAGATAAAAGACGCGGATATAAACAATGCGATAATTCCCACAATATTAGCGCTTGCAACTGCGCTGCCCGATTTGTCGGACTTAAGATTTGCTATAAATTCGCTGAGCGCATTACTAACCTGGCTGCCCAGGATATTTTGCAGGTTATTAGTGATATAGCTCTGAATGCTGTCAGTAGAGAAAAAGTAAGCTGCGACTCCAACCATTAATGTCACAATCGGAACAATCGCGAAGACCCCGTAATAGGCAATCCCCGCCCCCAGTCTAAGCGTTCTATCCTCTCGCCAGGATTTATATGTTTCCGTAATTAAATATATCGGAAGGAATGAACTAACTTTACTATTTTTAATTCTTTTCATGAGGTATATCAGTAATTATTACGCAATTGCTCAACTAAACCAACATCAATATCTAAATGCTAGATATTTCTGGCGGATTTCACTGCGCCATTCGTATAGTATATAGCTAAAGGTTCCTAGTAGAGCAGTAGAGATGATCAGCCAATTTATCTGCCCGGGAGTATTGCCAACTTGAACATCCTCGATTGTTGCCAGAGCAGCATCAGTCGTACTCAGTGCTGAAACTTTGCGGCAACGGTTTGTTTCCGGATTACGTTCTTGTCCAACAGCACAAGCAGCTAAAACAGTACCGCTAGCAACTTTCCTGCATCTGTTTGTATCAGGATTGCGATATTCATCCTCATCGCATGGTTTTAGAGACGATACTGCCGTTTCAATATTCCGGCAACGGTTTGTTTCCGGATTTCGATATTTTCCAGCTGTGCAAGGTGCAAGCACCGATGTAACGCTTAAAACCTCGTCAACTGCCGACTCCTCATAAGGCAGATTGGCTGTAGCTGGAGTCGGTCTGTTCGTGTAAAGCCATTGATCATTAACCAAGGCCCAAGTTGTATCATCCGGTGCATTGCTATACACCGGAGTCTCACTGACAATATTTCCAGCCGGTGTTACAAGCCGCAATTGAACTCCGCTTGTGTTGGGTAGAATTATTTTACTTTGAGTATCAGAGTAAGCCAAGTATTCACCTGAGTTGATCTTACCGGAAGAAATTGTAAATTGTTTAGTAAATCCTGGACCAACCTGCAATATATAGCCTGCCAGATCTACCGTCCATGAATTTGGGTTATAAATTTCAATGAATTCTTTTCCAGTATCCGATGAGGAAGCGTTCGGAAGAAGCTCGGTGATTAATAATACGCTGTTTTCTAGCGAAATTTCCCGGCAGATGGACGAACCCTGCAGTTTTTCATATCCGCTTGGAGCTGCCAATTGCAGACCTTCTATATTTGGACAAAAATCTTCAAAACAATTCCCAGCAGTATCTTGAAGATAGCCTTCATCAATAATTATTTGAGTTCCGTTAATATTTGCGCACAAATCTACTTCGACTTCTAAATCATACACTCCTCCGGACTCTATAATCGTGATAACATCCGAAATCACAAAATCATTCATATTCATATCGGTATCTGTATAACCTGATTCGGCATTGTTTACACGCTTGAACATTTTGCCATTTGCTAATGAACCAAGTCCAATACCCTCGGCTGCTCCGCTACCCCAGCCTATTCTGTCTATTATGTTGTGCTGTTGGTCTACAATTCTTATTGAGCCGTTTGTTCCCGGAATATTAGTATTAATTGAAAAAATAAAATCTTGGATAATCTGCGAATTAGAAGCTGAATACTCTAGACTGGTTAATAAACCATACGTGTTTGCTCGCAAAAATAATCCAGTGTTAGCTGACGGAGGAGTCAGACATTTTATTTCTCTATAGATAGCTGCGGAGGCAAACTCCAGGCACCAATTTGTAACATCAATATCTTCTGAAGAATTATTATAAATACGTATGAATTCATGACCGCTTGCGCCCGTGTCTCCCAAATACACATCTGTAATTACGATTGAACTTTCCCCAAGAGCACCAGATTTTCTGATTTCAAATACAAAAACCTGACCGCATAGAAAGATTAAGCTAAGCAAAACAAACGCGGCATTTCTAAGCTTCACTTGTTAACTCCTATATTCATTAGCAGTATCTTCCTAATCCATCCGTAAGTCAATTGATCTACTCAATAACGTTATATTTACGGAATTCATAGCCAGTCCTGCGCCACAAATAAATCATTCCAACGCTCATAAATAGATAGCTCAATACTACGGTAGTGAAAGTAAACTGTATCTCTACCGAAGCTAACGGCAATTGAGCTAGGCGGCCAGTAACAAACGTCATGTATCTCAAAACAAATTCAGCCGGCCAGGCAATTATTGTTCCGCTTATTGGAAGTACCAGACAAGCTAATCCAGCAATTGCAGTGAGAGCCATAGCAATTGGTATTAGGGGCAAAATTAGGATATTTGCAACTATAGATAACGGAGAATATTGACCAAATACATAAGCTACTATCGGTAGTGTCCACAATTGGGCGCACATTGTTTCAATAAAAACCTGCCTGATACTTCCCGGCTTTTTGTCTCCCCAGAAATAAGCATGAATCAGCGGCGACAACATGATAACTCCGACAAATGACCCGAAAGACAGCAGCCATCCAATATCTCCCCACATATAACTTGGATTAATAACTACAGTCAAAGCAGCTGCAAACGGCAGAAGTACCAGCGGATGTATTTTGCGGCCGTAATACCAAGCCAGCAAACTTATGCCTGCAATCAATGATGCTCTCGCCATTGAAGGACTGAAGCCGGTTATTTGCAGAAAGAAATAAACTAAGCCAAAAGATCCAGCTAAAGCTGTGAATCTAGACACTCGAGCCAAAAAACGCCTGGAAAATCTAATCAAAATCGTTAAATTATAACCACTAGCTACTACGATGTGAGTGAGCCCAAGCAACAGAAGTTCGTTTTCCAAACTTTCCGGCAGTGCTGTTTTTTGACCCAGCAAGAATCCAGCTCCCAGCGATGCTTCGGGTTCCTGTATACCCTCTCTAATTCCGCTGGCAAACCAATCCCGGACATCACGTCCAATATCTTCATAAGCCTGTCTCTCCACGCTCACTAAACGAGCACGGAATATCGCCGCCGGAATTGTACCAAAACCTTTTGTCAAGACACCTTCAACTTCTACATGATCTGATCTTTTAATTAGTTCGCCGTTAGGTATGCTCACCCATAATTGACCGCCTAATGACTGATCATTGATCATGACCTCTTTTAATTTCAGACGAGCCTTTCCATCTGCGTCGATACTTGGATCCTCACTAACTCTACCTAGAGCAATTACTGATTGGTTATAGAATTGCTCATAGCCTGATTGAGTCTGCAACTGAACCGATCCCCGCCACAACCCTAAACTTAGACCAGCAACCAGAGCTAAGACTATCCCAGCATAGCTCTTGTTTCTGAAAGCTATAATTGAACAGCAGACAGCAACAATTACCCACTCCATGCCTACAAAATTATTGAACTTCAGCGACCCTAAAACACCAAGCAAAAAACCAGAACTAATCCACGCAATCAACCAAGATGAATGAAATATTTTATTTGTTTTTTTAGTTTTGATCATCCCGTTAGAGTCCTTCCAAAACAACTAATAACAGAGGGATTCTCTACAGACGTATTTAGGTGGACTCTAATGGGAATCACGAGGCGTCCGGCAAAACTTGACTCCTACACCCGTTTAAAACTCGTTTCATAGCCGATTTTTCTGCTATCGAAACCCACAGATCATAGCGTTGTTTCACCGCAATCTGCCTCGCTACATACCTGCACCTGAATTGCTTATTTGGCGGCAGCCAGCTAGCAGCGTCGCTATCACTCTTTTGCTGGTTAGCTGGCCCGTCAACCGCAAGCAAGTTCAGTGAATCATTAGCCAACTGAACTCTTGTTTCATAGCTCAAATTTTGTGCGCCTTTTTGCCACGCATCGCTCAATGCAACTACATGATCAATCTGTACGTCATCACTGGTATTCGTACCGCGAGTGAACATAATTACCTTTCCCGTATACGGATCGTCTAGTTTACCGGACAGCACAACACATCCATCCTGTGCCAAAACAATATCTGTCATTCCTGCTCGCAGCATTCTATTTCTCATATCGCATCCCAGCACTCTAGCCCAGCCGTCACCAAACTCTGACCGCGAATATCCTGTTTTCGGTGCTCTACCCTTTACTTCTAGCTTTTCTAAAGCTGTTAATGCAAGTTCGCCGGTTTGAACTGATTTTGACAAGACATCCCTTGGTGTTTCCGCTTGGTCAGATACAGTATTAGAAATCACAGGGAAAAGCCCAAATCCAAGCAGTAAAAACGTGATTAATCCTACAATAGTAGAACGGCGGCGCTTCAAAACTTTGCTAGAAGTTTCTCTCATGTTGTTGTTAGTGTAGCCTGAAATCCAAATTTATACATCCTGCTTTTGGTAATCAAGTTAAGTATCAGGTACAATTAATCCCAGTTTAAGGAGATATTTAATGTTAGAAGAAGCAAGTTCACTTTACGCAGTAGAGCCGACTGAGATAAGAAGACAGCAAAAATTAGACTATAGATTACCTAAAGGATTTGCTGATTTCCAAGGCCTTGATGATGAACTAGTAGAACAACTTTACGGAGGAAGACTTAAAGTTGTTGATAGCGTATCAATAAGGAATAGTATGAAATCTATAAAAAATCCAGAGATTGCGGTTTCAAAGTTTAGAGAACTTGCAAATATAATCATCTCTCAGCTTACACAAGAAGCCTCAAGGCTTCCTGTGGCAAATCGAAAGGCTGCAATTTCTGTCAGGGCTGGACTTGCGTTTCTTCATCATTCTATGAAATTTATGCCCGAGACGGAGGTTGGATTTTCGACACAGACTCGCGATGAAGAAACTGCAGAGTGCAGTTCGTTTAGCGGCAAGCTAGGAAGCTTCGCTGGCAAACACGCCATATTATTCGATCCTATGCTAGCTACTGGCGGGTCAATGATAGATTTGATAGATGAAGTAGTTGAAAACGGTGCTAGTGGTGTTACAACCATAAATGCATTCACAGCTCCTCAAGGTCTTGTGGCAGTTTCGCAGCATCCTATGGTGCGAAGAATGATAACAACACCATTAGAAGCAGGACTGAACGAGAATGCCTACATCGTGGGCGGACACCAACCGCACTCAATGCTTGGTGACTTTGGCGACAGATACTTCGGCAGTGTAAATCAGTAAATATTATTAGGATTGTAGGTCGTTGATTCGGCCGGCGTAGGCTCTGGCGGGTTCTTGGTGGCCTAGGATTTTCAAAGCGCCTACCAGAACGTATACTTCGTTTAAAATTTCTTCTTCTACCTTTTCTTCCAATTGCTTGAACCGCGCATCAATTTCTTTCATGAGTTCATGTTTGTGATTACTCTCAGCAGTCTGGCTCTCTTCAACACCACTCATAACTTCCAGCGACCGAGCTGACTTGCCGCGTTTTATTATATGACCGCGAGCTATCAGATTATTAACATGCAGAGAAACTGTCGCAACGGAATTATATTCGCAGCCGTTCATAATTTCTCTATAGCTTGGACTATAACCGTGTTCGCTTATGAAATGGCGGATGAAATTAAGTGTTTCATGCTGTTTCTTAGTAGGCCGAGTCTTCTTGCCTGTTTTTGCTTCTGTTCCGGTTTTCTTCTGCGCTTTTGCCATTTTTTCTTCCTTTCTTAATCCTTAACTATCATTCCTCATACCTAGACTAGGCGTGGTGCTTAGTACGCCTAGGCTGAACGGTTTGATCCTTAAAAACCCATAATTTATACCAGACAAAATTCCATATTGTAAAGAACGCGCTGGCAATAAACTGGCCGATCACTGGATCTATTCCGAATCCGGTCTGTAATCCCTGCAAAATCAAATAATTTAACAAAAACGCATTTAGTGCAGTGTAGACGATATACCGCCAGGCTGCATCACCCATATTTGATTTCCTTTTAGTCCTGAAAACCCAGAATTTTGAAAGTAAAAAGTTCAGAGTTATACCAACGGCATTACCTATGAAATTAGCCCAAAACAGACCGATGTACCCGTCCAAAGTCACGATTATAACGTAGCCGCTCCAAAACCAAACGCCGCCGCTAATCATGTACTCGGTAAACTGAATCAAGAGCTTCTTGAACTTAGTTATCGATCTTTTATTTATTTTTTTAGCCATATATTTGTTTTGTACGCATTTTGTTTATGCTTTCATAGTAGAGCCTAACAGATAAAACTGCAAGTAAAATAGTGCTAACTGATGTTAAAATGAAGGGAGTGAATCCCGTTAGAGATATATTTACTAATTATCCCCTGTTCAAACGGTATATTTTCACTTGTCTAGAAAGGAATCTCTAAACGGGATGAAACACAGCGCCTCATTATTATTCAGCTTTATACTGTTAGTTCTCGATTTTGTAGCTCTTATAATTGCTTTTACTTTAGCTTTTATCGTACGTGTCAAACTTGATGATCGACCTCTTTTAGAGCCCATAACCGCAGAGGGCTATATCGCAGTAGTTTCAGTTCTGTTAATCTTCTGGCTTATTATCTATGCCTTGCTTGGACTATACCGCTCATCCGTATAT
>CAZTWI010000003.1:13873-16393 GCA_964617685.1 uncultured Candidatus Saccharibacteria bacterium
TTCTATGCTGCTTATGGGCTCGTTTATCGGTATTTTGTTCCTAATAGGTTCAGAATACGTTCTTAATCGTGCAGTTTTCCCGGCTCGGCTAGTTACTGTTTACGGATTCTTATTCGCTTTCCTATTAACTCTGCTTTTCAGAACTATTGCCCGGGGTGTCCGTAGATTTCTATTTACCCAAAATGTCGGTATAGCAAATGTGCTTATTGTCGGAACTACTGATATTACTGCAGAACTAGCGTACCAGCTGTCCAACCCAAAGCTTGGCTACCGCGTTATCGGCGTAGTTGGCGATAGGCGTAGTTCGTATGAAAATATAGACTCGAAAATCCAGTTCAAAAACTTTGAAGAAGCATCCAAACACTTAAAAAACACAAGTATTAATACAATCGTACAAACCGAACTTTTTGCGGATCAGGACCAGAATGATGAAATCCTAGCTTACGCCCAGGAAAATCACATCGCTTACCGCTTTGTGCCGGGCAACAGCAATTTATTCGTCGGAAGCATAGAAGTAAACTTATTTGAAGGTATTCCAACCATTGCCGTACACCAAACGGCTCTAACTGGATGGGGACGGATAATAAAAAGATTGTTTGATCTGGCAGTTGGAACAATTTTAGTAGTTCTTGCGTCTCCAATCCTGCTGGTTGTCTGGCTCTTACTTACAACTGTTGGGGGCGGAAAGCCAATCTATAAACAAACTCGTATGTCCCGATTTAATACAAAAATCGGATTATATAAATTCCGCACTCACAGTCATACATATAATGGATTAACACCAGAGGAAGCTTTTGCAAAAATGGGGCGTCCGCAGTTAGCAAAACAATATAGGGAAAACGGCGACTATCTAGAAAACGATCCGCGTATCAGCCGCATAGGCCGCTTCCTTCGCAAAACGTCCTTGGATGAATTGCCTCAATTATTCAATGTCATCCGCGGTGAAATAAGTCTAGTCGGACCGCGGCCATTAGTCCCGCAGGAAATCAATTTATCAAAAAACAAAAACGTTATTCTTAGCGTCAAACCAGGAATTACTGGCTTAGCCGTGATATCAGGACGTAAAAACATTCCATTTGAAGAGCGGCGCAAACTAGATATGTATTATGCGCAGAACTGGAGTTTCTGGATGGATTTAGTAATCCTAACAAAGACCGGAGCGCAGGTAATAGCCCGCGCATTCTCAGGGAAAGCAGATTAAGGTTCGAGGAATGATAGTTAAGAATTAAGATGGCTACAATTAAAAGATTTGAAGACGCAGAGATTTGGCAACACTCAATAAAGCTATCTAAAAAAGTTTATCTATTGGTTCAAAAATTTCCTCCTAACGAACAGTTTGGATTAACATCTCAGATTAAAAGAGCTGTTAACTCCGTCAGCGCAAACTTCGCAGAAGGCTTTGGTAGATTCTCTACGAAAGATAAGCATCATTTCTATACAATCTCATACGGGTCATTGTTAGAGGTAAAAAATTTCCTTTATTTATCAGTAGAATTAGAATTCTGTAGCAGAAATGACATAATTTCGTTACTAGAAGACATTGAAACAGTTCAAAAAGAACTCAATGCACTTATGAAAGCTCTCCGTTCATGAAAACCTCAGACCTCAACTACCATTCCTCAAACCTACACAATAGCGCTCCTAAAATTGCCATAGTGTTCGATTGGATTACAGGTACTGGCGGCGCTGAGCGGGTCATAAAATCTCTTCACGACCTGTATCCGCAAGCTCCGATTTTTACTTCAACCTACGAAGTAGAAAACGGAACCCTGTTTAAAAACGCAGATATACGCACTGCTTGGTTTCAAAAGTTGCCAAAATTTCTAAGAAAACATCAGTTTTTAACTCTACCTCGCCAATGGTATTTCGGTCACCTCAAACTTAAAGGTTACGACGTTGTTATATCTGCTGGCAGTGCCGAAGCCAAAGCTGTACGCGCCCCAGACGGCGTGCATATAAACATTTGTTATACACCCACTCTTTATTATTGGATCAAGCCGGATAACTATCTAAATAAGGATGGAACTGGCGGTATAAATCCGATTTGGCGCCTTGGCCTCAAAATCTTAATGCCTTACGTAAAACATTGGGATCTCAAAGCTTCTAAACGACCCGACAAGATGTTTGCAATTTCTACGGCAGTACAACAACGCATAAAAAACATATATAAACGCGAAAGTGCATTGCTCTACCCGCCAGCTGATATTTCTAGGTTTACTACAAACCAACCTGATGCGCGCAAAGGCTTTGTTACTTTTGGCCGTCAAGTTCAACACAAACGCTTTGACCTGGCTATTGCCGCCTGTAATGAAATCCAAGCGCCCCTACTAGTTATTGGAAACGGACCTGAGCATTCAAGGTTGAAAAAAATTGCTGGCAGCACCATAACGTTTAAAACGAATGTTTCCGATGACGAAATGGTTAATTATATCTCCAAGGCCGAAGCATTCATTTTTCCAAACGAAGAAGACTTTGGGATTGTGTCGGTCGAGGCTCAAGCAGCTGGCATACCAGTCATAG
>CAZTWI010000003.1:16403-18347 GCA_964617685.1 uncultured Candidatus Saccharibacteria bacterium
GGATCGCTAGATACCGTAATAGAAGGCGTCACCGGAGAATTTTTTGACGAGCCAAACTCAACGTCACTAGCCAAAGTTTTGAAAGGTTTTAACTACAAACTATACAACCGCCAGGCAATTCTAGAAAACGCCAAAAAATTCAGCAACGAACGCTTCCAGGAACAAATCAAAGAAATTGTCGAAAAAGCCAAAAACAGTCCTTAGAAGTGTTTTTAAACATAAGCAGTCGGAATAAAAGGATATTTTACGCTACTTGACTCGGAATAAAAGGATGTTTATACTTATACATCATGCTTATAAAACGATCAATTCAGGAAAAGGTAGAGGCGATTCTAGATGATGGATTGGTAGCAATTGTATATGGAGCCAGACAGGTTGGGAAAACAACCCTGGCTAAACAGGTCGGAGAAAAATACAATAATCCACTTTACTTAAACTGCGATGACCCAAGCGTGGTAAATAGCTTAACAAAAAAATCTGCCATACAGCTTAAGGCCTACATAGGCAATTCGGACTTGGTCATTATAGATGAAGCCCAAAGAGTTGAAAACGTCGGAATAAGCATTAAACTCATACATGATACCTATCCAGAAATTAAATTACTCGTAACTGGTTCCTCTAGCCTGGACCTTGCAAACAAAATCACCGAACCACTCACCGGTAGAAGCGAAGAGATCCATCTATACCCCCTAAGTGTTACTGAGGTATCCAACACCCCCTCCGAACAGGAGCCAAATGCATTAGTCGCTATGGACAGAGGCGGTTATCCAGCCTTTTGGAGTATTTCAGCAAAAGAAGCCCACAGAAAACTTCAGCGTATTGCTAATGAATATGTTTTTCGTGATGCTTTCTCGCCAAATGTAATTTACGATCAAACAATAATCAATGATCTCTTGCGGCTTCTTGCCTACCAAGTTGGCAATGAGGTTAATTATAGCGAGCTCGCCAACAGACTATCAATAACTCAGGATACTGTTTTGCGTTATGTTGATCTATTAGAGAAGGCATTTATTGTGTTCAGGAGAAATCAATTCCGCCGTAACCAGCGTTCGCAAGTCGGCCGTTTGAGAAAAGTCTATTTTGTTGATTTAGGCATCCGCAATGCAATTATCGGTAACTTCAAACCTTTGGAATTGCGGGACGATGTAGGAGCGCTGTGGGAAAATTTCTGCGCTGTGGAGCGTTTGAAGTATTTGCAGACATCTAGCAGATTTGTGCGGTCCTATTATTGGCGGAATGCAGATGGCAGAGAAATCGATATTATTGAAGAAGAGGTAGACCAAGTAAGAGCTTTTGAATGCAAATTCGGAACAAAGACTTTTGCCCGTAAACCTATAGGATTCTCTAGGGACTACCCAGAGGCGAGTTTTGAGACAGTTAATCCGCTTAATTTCTCGTCTATACTACTGTCTGATCCTGAAGACAAACAACAAAATTTTCTTTAGATTTCTTGTCTAAAGAATTATAAATACTTGCATCTATCCATAGCAAACTCCGAGTTAAATCAGAGTTAACTCGGAGTTTGTAGAACTAAGAAAATTTTGGTCTATTCAGTTTCGTGGCCAGTCTCTTGATTAATTCTCGACGACGAATCTCTTTTTTCTACTTCGTGACTTCCTACACCAAACACCGTCTGGATATTACAATCCGCACATGATTGAGTTTCGCTCTCTGGTAGAGCATGTTTATTCGGATCCCTGTCACCTCCGTTAGCAAAAATCAATTCATCATCTGGATATAAACCTCTAATTTCACGCAACGTTCTTGCTTGACCCAAATCTTCATCAATTGACAAGACAACTTCATCTACCAGTCTAAGCGATCTCATCAGACGCATCCGGTTTTTTTCGTCTAAGATGACTTTGCCTTTTTTTATCATTTGAGCTTTGTCGTTATTCACAATTACTATTAGGTAGTCGCCGAGTAATCGAGCTGCTTCAATCA
>CAZTWI010000004.1:0-1527 GCA_964617685.1 uncultured Candidatus Saccharibacteria bacterium
CTGCTTGTAACCGGCACGCCAAGCGCTCCGGATACAAGCAGGATGACATCATTGCCGTCGCCGCCATTATAGTTAACCTGATAGGTGTATTCGCCTAGTGTTCGTTTCTGACCATCCGGGAAGTCCTTGAAGTGTCCCTCAACCGCATCTGTGCCATCATTGAGTATGAGGGCAAAAGAGGTGTTCGTTTCTGGCTCATAACCAAAACTAACATCTAATTCTGTCTCGGTTCCAAGATTTACCGTACCCTCTACCGTAATCTGATCATAATCAGTACAGATTACGGTACCGTTGATTTCAACTTCATATGTACCGCCAGTAAAGGTCAAATCGGATGTGCCAAGACAACCAGGACTATTGCCGGGTGCTACCGCACCTGCAGACATCGTAACAGTGCCAAGCAGATCACTCTGACCCTTCAAGATACCGCCATTAACCAATATGTTTCCTTGAGAGGTTTCTGTCACGACAAATTGGCCCTCGGTTACTTCAGTAGTTCCAGAAAAGTCATCTGTAGGTGTAGCTAACATATTGACTTTACCGCTACCCCTTTTAACTAGCTTGCCAGATCCGTCAATTTCACCGGCAAGACTGATAGTGCCGCCGTCAGCCTGCAAGGTAAGATCATTATCATCCAAATAAAGTGTTGTGTCGTCATCACCAACTGTAAGCGTGTTACTACCGGTCGTTTTGAACACTACATCATTGGTAAGCGATACATCTGTCAAAACTTTGTGATCACCGCCAGATCCGGTCATAATTGCGTCGATACCTGAAGTTATAGTAAGAGCATTGCCTGTTATTGTGTAGCTCTTCGAGCTTGTGAATGTATTATTTCCACTGAAAACTAGCTTTGCTAGAGAAAGCGCTGATTCATTATTTTCAATACCATGAACAATTCCAGTTACCGGAAATACTGCTGTATCGCCAGTTCCCGGCTTGGTCAGATCCTCCCAGTTTGATGAAGTCGCCCATTTGCCGTCATAGTTTTCTACCGGATGATGTCCTGCCCATGTAGCTGTTGCCGCACTTACTGACGGTGCAATTAGTACCATTGGCGTAAACACGCCAGCCAAGACGGAAGCTAATCCTGCTTTAATTTGTTGTTTTTTCATTTTTAGTTTTTCTCCTTTTTTATTTCTTACTTACGCTCAATCGTCTAAAGCCTGCTAATGTGACTCCCGCCAAAATCAGAGCGCTCAGCGATAGGATAGGACTTGTCAATAAAGTTCCGATTCCAGTATCAGGCACAGTAGCAGCTGTTGGCGAAGCCGTAACGGTTAGAACTACATCGTTGCCGTCGCCGCCATCATAGTTGATTTGAAAGGTTATTGCCCCTAAAGTAATGTTTGCCCCGTTAGCAAGACCCGTAAAGGTACCTGTTACCGCATCTGAACCATCATTATTAATGATGACGTATTCACTGTTCAGTGGCGGGCTAAAACCGTCAAGAAGACTTAGTTCCAAAGTAGCTCCCGTAATATCAACTGTTCCTGTCACATTGGTTTGATCATATTCGGTACACAC
>CAZTWI010000004.1:1537-17798 GCA_964617685.1 uncultured Candidatus Saccharibacteria bacterium
GTACACACTGTCGTCCCAGCTAATTCAACTTCATACGTTCCATTCAATACAAGATTGCCGCTATCGATACATCCTGGGCTTAATCCTGGGGCAAGCACGCCTTGATCCAAGACAGTTAGGTTTGCGACTTTCCCGATTCCTCCAAACTTAGCGTAAGGCGCAATAGTTACATTGCCCGCCACGGTCTCTTTGGTCTTTAGATAGTAGAAACTGCCGCCCTGAACTGGCATGTCGTACAAATCGGTCGGAGAATTGCCATATATCCCTTCAATTTCTTGTATGTTGTATTCTGGCTTTTTCTCCCCGACTGCTGTCGAAGATGTGTTGTCCGTACTGGTTATTTTGAGATTTCCGGAAGACCCCCTGCTGCTTGAAATTGCTTTTCCGTTACCTGTTATCTTCCCTGCAAGATTGACATTCGCATGGTGGGTTATCTCAATATCATCATTAAAGGTTATATCGCCTGTAAACTTGACATTTCGAGGTTTGTATACACTATGCGCGTTTTCCCAGCTCTGATAGTAGATCGAAAGTCTTGGGTTGACTGTTTTTGCCGGGCTTTTATTGGTAAACGTATAGAGTGGATCGTCGCCGCCGCCAACTCCGCCTGGAGTGTACGGCTTTGCACTTCCTAAGAAAACAAAATCAGTCGCAATAACCTGTTCAGGATATGGACTTCCAGCAGTAGTACTGATACTCACACTGGCCTCGTCTCCTAAGGTTACAAGATTTACTGGCTGAGTGTTCTGTAACGCAAGTGTTCCGCCCTCTGCGACTGTTATGTTCCTGCCAGACGACCAACCCCCACTACTGTGTATATATAGATTCCTGCAATTTACTATTACCTCGCCGTCTCCGTTGAGCCCATCAATCGTGAGGTTAGAGTCACTTGAATCACCGCATATGGTAAGCTCGTTATCACCATAGATAATTTGGCCAGATGAAAAAGAGCCAGTAGCATCATTCCTTGCTTCAAATCTAGAATCTCCTGTCAATGTTACTGCGAGCAGTAGATGCGATACATTGTAATTACATTCACCGGTCGTGGTATTCAGTACATCGCCAGTCAGATCGATATCGTTACCAATTACAATGTATCTGTCGTCATACACTTGACAGTCTGAACCTGTATCCCCAGAGAATGTAATCCCTGCGACTTCCGTTCCGTCCGCTAGATCGTTATTCACGACGTACTTCCATTCCCAGTCATCCGTATTTGCATTGCCTGGATCTACTGGAGCCATGTTTGCCGGAAAAACCCAAGAATCACCGTCGCTTGGAGCTATTCCTCCAACCCAGTTATCGGTATCAGTTAGATTATAGGTTACTGTTTTTGCAGTTGTATCTACGACGCCTGTTCCGCCACCTGACCAAGTAATTGCTGCAGCCGATGCTCTCGGAACTAAAACAGCCAGCGGTGTCAGTAAGCTCACAAGCATGCTAGCTGCCGTGAGTTTGCTAAATACTTTCTTTATTTTCATAACGCCCTTCCTTTTATTTTCCTAAAAAGAAGAACCTTTTCACGTTATTTGTTTTCTTTTTGGAAGTATGTGTTTTTTTATTACTACAACTTGAACAATACCTGTATCTGTATTTGCTGTCAAGCCGTTTATGCTTATTGTTGATTATTCTACAACACTTATTTTTTAGGTTTGGTTGTGTAGACATCTCCGCCATAGATTGGAGAAACCGGCTTGAAAATCTTTGTCCTACTTAATACCTCTGAGCTCCTAGCTATCCAGTCGTCACCGCTGGATCCTGCTACTGGAATATTTAATGAATAGCCCAAAGCATTAGCCGCGCTTATAGATATTCTAAGCCCCGTATAACTTCCTGGGCCCTGGTACACTACAATACCGTCGAAATCATCTATAGTTTTACCTGCTGATTCGCACAATTCGCTAATTGTACTGAGTAGCTGGTTTGACAGTTCGCGTCCTGCTTGCCAATCTTTCGCTGCAAGCTGTTTATCTCCGTCATTAACAGAGACAAATACATCTTCTGAGTCCGCTTTCAAAAATAATAATAGACTCATGCCTGTAGGCTTTCCAATAATTTTTGATACTTATCAGAATATAGAATCGTACATTTCCGAGACTCGGCATTGTCGCTTACTTGTTCGATCCGTATGACCATCCTGTCGTCAGGAAGCACGCCGCCCACAGTATCAGCCCACTCAACGATAATAACGCCGACAGGATCACTTAATGCTTCCCGTAATTCTTCGGCTACCAATCCTGGTTCCTGCAGACGATAAAAGTCAAAATGATAGCAGGTTAACTTATCACTCCTGTACTGTTTCCCAATAGTAAAAGTTGGACTGCTAACAGCATCAAGACTTCCCATACCGCGGACAAGCCCCCGAGTAAACGTGGTTTTTCCGCCGCCTAAATCACTACGCAACTCAATACAGACTCCTCCTGTAACCCTGCCGCCTATACCAACGCCTAGTTCTTCCATTTGACCAGAACTCTCAACAAATATTTGCTTCTCTTGCATTATCTATAGATTACAGGGATTAGACCCCGGCTAGCAAGAGGGTCAGCAAAGCAAGACAGGCAGAGTATACTAAAATGTAGTTATGTTAAGACTCTCTGCTAGCTACACCGACAGATCAATTCTCTCACTGCGTACAGGAGGTCAAATTGGAGTTGCACGATCACCGATTATTAATCCCAATAACCTAAAGGTCGAAGGCTGGTATTCGAACGACTCGTACGAGAAAGGTGAATTTATACTTCCAGCACAAGAAATCAGAGACGTAATTGCAAAAGGCCTGATAGTGAACGATCACGATGCGCTTACTCGCCCGGAAGATATGGTTAGACTCTCGGAAATTATCAGTCTGAAGTTTGATCTAATTGGCAAAAATGTGGTGTCAGAGAACGGGAAAAAACTCGGGAGAATTACTGACTATGCCGTAAACGATGATAACTATTATATTCAAAAACTGTACGTAAATCCTTCTCTACTTCGCGGACTAGCCCAAGAACAATTACTAATTGATCGCGGACAAATAATAGAAATTACTGACAAAAAAATAATCGTATCAGACCCGACAGTAAAAGCAGGGGCTACAAATCCGCTGACGGCAAAAGCTTAGGCTTCGTCGGGGTCACTTAGAGCTTTTTTGATGTCTGAGTAAGAAAAACCTTTGGACACCAGATAAGATTTGAGTTTATTCTCATCCTGATATCTTGTTCTATTACGCAACTTGTTAACTAATTCTTTAAGTGCCTCATCATCATTATTGTCTTCGTCCTTAAGTATATTTTGTATAGTGACTGGGGAAATGCCTTTACTTCTAAGTTCGGCGGTAATTTCTCTGGTGCTTTTATTTTTGCGCCTGCGCAGATCCACAAACCAGCGGGCAAAATTTTCATCATTCAAATACTTTTTGTCTCTAAACTCCATAACTATAGCTTCAATTAAATCTTTGTCCGCTTTTTTGCGGTATAAATAATCCCGTAGTTCACGTTCCGAATGCGGTCTATTCAGTAACCACTCTAAGACTTTCTGCTTCAATTTACCCTCATCTGACAGCTTTTTCAGCTGGTTGATGCGAACTTCATCAACCTCATCACCTTTTTTGATTTTCTCTTGGAGTAACTGATCTAGATTCAAACTAAAAGAATATTTGCCATCAATGAAAATAGAAACTCTATCCTCGCTTTTAACCTGAGCCTTTATAGCCGTTATTTTCACTTATTTACCTATAATTATAAGTCCGATGAAAAAAACCAAAAACCAAACGAGCTCAATATATAGACCTTTTGGGGTTTGCGACCATTGAATCCACGAGTGAAACTTAGCTATGAAATGTTTTTTAGCCTTAGACTCGTCTATATAAACATAGTAAATCCACATTAAATCAGGCGAAGCTGCCAGAAAAGCGCAAACAATCACAAGAAGTGCGATTTCTTTCCAAATCCAGGCAATTATTAAAGTTGTAACTACTGCCAAAAACGCATCAAAAGCTAGTCTTTTAAAGAACTTTTTACTGTTTAAATCAACCGAATAATCACCGTAATGAGGCAGTGCATCAAGCAGAAAATGGCTAAATGGTGCAACACAAAGCGCAACTACAGGATGGGACTGCAGAGTTATGGCTATAAAGGAACCAAATAATCCGTGATTGGTAGCTGTCATAGACTACAGTATAGCGTTTTCGCTTTAAGCTTCGCTGGCAGTTCTGACTTTTTTGTCTATTTCTTTTAGGACTTTTGGGTTGTCACTCAGATACTGCTTAGCGGCTTCCCGTCCCTGAGCAACATTTTCACCGTTGTAGCTAAACCAAGCACCAGCTTTTTCTACTATGCCTTTCTCTGTTGCTAGATCCAGGATGTCTCCCTCGGCGCTTATGCCCTGGTTATACATAATGTCGAATTCTGCCTGACGGAAAGGCGGTGCGATCTTGTTCTTAACAACTTTTACCCGCACCCTGTTACCAATAATCTCTTCGCCTGTTTTAATCTGTGAAGTCCGGCGAATATCCAGACGTACACTAGCGTAGAATTTCAGAGCATTTCCACCAGTTGTTGTTTCTGGGTTACCGAACATAACGCCAATCTTCATACGCAATTGGTTGATAAATATAACCGTACATTTGGACCGGCTAATAATACTTGTTAGTTTGCGTAAAGCCTGGCTCATCAATCGGGCCTGCAGACCCATGTGCGAATCGCCCATATCGCCTTCTATTTCCGCCTGTGGCACCAAGGCTGCAACAGAGTCAATCACAACAATATCGACTGCATTAGAACGCACTAGTGTCTCCACTATTTCTAATGCTTGCTCGCCGCTGTCCGGCTGGCTGACAAGTAGTTTCTCGATATCCACGCCTAAACGTTTTGCATAAGCTGGATCCAGTGCATGCTCGGCATCAACAAACGCAGCCGTACCGCCAGATTTCTGTAGCTCGGCAATTACATGAAGCGTCAGGGTAGTCTTGCCAGAGCTCTCAGGACCATAAATTTCTACTATACGGCCCTTTGGAATGCCGCCGCCAAGCGCTAAATCAAGAGAAATACTGCCGGTAGGGATAGTCTCGATATCAATCTTGTTATCACCCTCTAAATGCATTATTGAACCTTTGCCGAACTGCTTTTCTATTTGATCTACGGCTAAGGACAGGGCCTTTTGGCGTCCTTCTTCGTCCCCTGCATTTGCTCGTTTACCCATTTCTTTTGGTTCTGATTTACCTTTTGCCATGGCGGTTCCTTCCTGTGTAATTATTTTGAGAGTGGTCATTTAGCTTATTCTTGCAGCAATTTTACGAACCGTATATTTATACGCTTACCTAAAATGTGCTCAGACTAAACTAAATGACCCTTGGCTCAAAATGAATTACTTGTCTGTTATTAATTTAAGTCGAAATAATTGCTTTGTTTTTACCTTAACAAGTATAGAGCAATATATAAACTATTACTACATAACTTGTTAAGTATTATTTGATGATACAAGCGACAACTTCTACAAAACTGTGGATATGTATAAGTAATTATATTTTGTATAGTTACTAATTGGACAATACTAATTTCAATAAAGTATTTCCTTTACTGTTTAGTGTTCTTACTTTTCTTGATTTTCTGTAAAACCTGCAAAAACCACCCTTCTCTGCCGCTATTTATGATAAGATAAACCATAAGGGGTAAGCTCTTGATTAATCACTAGGGCTTTGGTACCAAAATATAATGTCAATTCCAAATACTACAGTTATTGAACTACTTAAGAACGCGAAAAAGCTGTCGCCTGAACAGCTGGCTGCTCTAGAGACTGAAGCGACAAGCGATAAAGCCGACTTGGAAGATTTAGTTATTAAGCAAAACATCACCACCGATGTAGAGTTGACCCAGTTGTTTGCTGATGAAATTGGTATTCCCTACACCGAAATTAATGTCAAAGAACTTGACAAGGAAACGCTTAAGCAGCTGCCGGAGAATATAGCCAAACTCTACAATATGGTCGTATTCGGCGGGAGTATCGACACCCCGGAAGAACCGCGTCAAATTGCCATGCTTGATCCGGATGATTTGCAAGCAATTGATGTTCTTCATAAACTTTTCGGTCAAAATATTAAGATTTTTATTACCACCAAATACAACATTCTCAGCGCACTTGATCAGTACAGGGGGAATATAGGCAGCGAAATTTCAAAAATAGTCACTGACGAAGACGAAGCAAACGAGGCAGAAGAAATTTCCGAAGAAGATATTGCGGAAGACTCCCCAATCGCCCAGACAGTTAACTTGATAATTGAGTATGCTGTTAAATCAGGAGCGAGCGACATTCATATTGAGCCGAGAGAAAAACATGTCCTTATTCGTTATCGTATTGACGGTGTGCTGAAAGAGGCGAATCGATTACCAAAACGTACTATGGCTGCACTAACCTCCCGCATAAAAATTTTATCTAATTTAAAAATTGATGAACGCCGGGCGCCTCAGGACGGCCGCTTCAAAATAAACATGAATGGCCGCTTATTTGCCTTTCGTGTCTCTACCCTGCCAATTTCCGAAGGCGAAAAAGTCGTTATGCGTGTTTTGGATGAAACCAGCGAACCGTTATCACTCGAATCTCTTGGGTTTTGGGGCAAAGCCTTGGATGACATCAACAACGCTAGCCGCCAACCGCACGGTATGTTATTGGTAACAGGACCTACTGGTTCCGGTAAATCAACGACCTTGCATAGTGTTCTACATATTCTTAATAAGCCGGACGTCAATATCAGTACTATTGAGGACCCGGTCGAATACAAACTGGAAGGGGTAAACCAAACTCAAGTGAATCCCGTTGCCGGAATGACATTCGTTGCAGGTTTGCGCGCCCTCTTGCGTCAGGATCCGAACATTATTATGGTTGGCGAGATTAGAGACGGAGAAACAGCCGGACTTGGCGTACAAGCCGCACTAACAGGCCACTTAGTGTTCTCTACTCTTCACACAAACAATGCAGCGACTTGTCTACCACGTTTACTTGATATGAATATCGAGCCGTTTTTGATTGCAAGCGTAGTGCGTGTAGTTATAGGACAACGTTTAGTGCGTCGTTTAGTGCCTGAAGACTGCGAAGAATACACTCCAAACGACGAAGAACGCAAAGAAATAGAGCGAGTATTCAACCTAAAAACTAAAACTGATTGGGATAACCTGCTTAAGCAAGTACAGCAGGCCCAGGAAGAGTTCGGCCGACCAAAGTCCGCCAAACTAACACTATGGAGACCTAAGAAGGATCTAAAAGGCGATAAAACCGGTTATAAAGGACGAATGGGAATCTACGAGGTTCTGACTAATACAATTGGGGTCCAAAACTTAATCGTCAGTAACGCCACAAGCGATGAAATACAGGAAAGGGCTATATCAGAAGGCATGTTAACCATGCAGTTAGACGGACTTATAAAAGCTATGATTGGTATGACAAGTATTGAAGAAATCCTAAGGGTGACGAGAGAGTAGATGAACTACAATTACCCCCCCACTCCAGCTTCAGCACTTAACATAGTTCGGGAGAAATCGTAGTTCTTATGCCTACAACAACATTTGAATACAAAGCAACAGACGCAAAGGGCCAGCAGAAATCTGGCAAAATAGAATCCACAAGCGAGGCAGCCGCCCGCAGTTCTCTTGTCCGGCTTGGATTAAGGCCGCTTGTCGTGAAAAAATCCGGTAATGTCCTAAGTGATTCTATGTCTTTTTTGAATAAAGGCGGCAAAGTAAAATCAAAAGATCTGGTCATATTCACGCGTCAATTAGCTACTATGATCAACGCTGGCGTGCCTCTAGTCAGGTCTCTTGCAACGATGCAAGGCCAAACTGAAAACCCGGTTTTTAAAAAACAATTAATATCTATAAGTAAAGACGTGGAAAGCGGGATCGCTTTTGCCGATGCCTTAGAGAAATTCCCAATGACTTTCAGTCCAACCTATATAAATATGATCAGGGCTGGCGAGGCTGGCGGTATATTAGACGAAATCCTGAAAAAACTTGCAGTCCAACAGGAAAAAGACGCGGCCATTAGAGCCAAGTTCAAGAGCGCTATGACGTATCCCGCTGTTTTGATAGGAATAACTGTAGTGGTGTTTATTGGGCTTATGACGTTCGTTGTACCAAAAATCGGAACAATAATCGCAGAACTGAGCGACGGCAAGCTGCCGCCTATGACTCAGGCCATGCTTGCAATCAGCGACTTCATGATCAATTATTGGTACATTCTTTTGGGAATTGTAGTCTTTGGCGGCGGCTTCCTGCTTCGCTACATCAAAACTCCTAAAGGGCGAGCGAACAAAGACAAACTGCTTCTGAGATTACCGGGTATAAAACTGCTGATCATCAAACTATCTGTGGCTCGATTTTCTAGAATTTTTGCCAGCCTGATGAGCGCTGGGGTAAGCGTAATCGATTCTATAGAAATCACCGGCAGGGCAATCGGCAATGCTGTTTTTGAAAAAGAACTAATGGACGCAGCTAAGGTTGTGGCGAATGGCGAACAGCTAAGCGAAGCTTTGTCTAAAAGCAAAATCTTCCCTCCAATGATCAGCCAAATGCTTGCGATAGGCGAAGAAACAGGGCAAATTGACACCGTACTAATCAAGGTTGCTGAATTCTATGAAGAAGAAGTTGATGCTGCGGTCGACGGACTTAGTTCAATTCTGGAACCTGTTCTGATTGTTGTTATGGGTGGAATGGTCGGTTTGATTGCAATCAGTGTCATTGGCCCAATCAGCTCGCTAGCTACTAAAATATAATCAATTTTCCATTAAAAACTTGACAGTCGCATCAAAGCATAAGATACTGCTAAGCATAAGCCTTAAAATAGATATGGCTTACCTATAAAACATCAATAACAAGGAGGTGGGCACCTATGCTCAATCATTTTAGAAAAGAACGCGGTTTTACGATTATCGAACTTTTGATCGTTATTGCCATTATTGGTATCTTGGCTACGTTAGTACTAACTAACTTCCGAGGCGCACAAGCAAAAGGACGTGATACTGTACGTCAAAACGATTTAAACAGTATGTACCAGAAGCTAGAAGAACACTATAACGATCAAGGAAGCTATCCGACAGAAGACTTCACAGCTGATCTATTCCCTGGGATAGACGAAGGAGCTTTTAACGATCCGGACGGTAACGATGTTATGCAAACAACATCAACGGGAACAAGTACACCTGGAGATCCGTATACTGCAAAGACTAAGCCTACAGCTGGATCACCATACGTTAACCAGTACACATATGCAGCATATGAGTGCGATACAGGAACTCCTGTAACTTGCGCTAAGTACGTTCTATACGGTTGGAGCGAAGCTGGAGACGCTAACTACTCACGCGATAGCTTGAACTAAACCGATCAGCTTAGATAGTAGTTTAAATCCCCGGACAGATAAAAAAGTCCGGGGATTTTTATATAGCTGATATTTTGTAACAGATGATATAATTTAAGCATTAGTAGAAATTTAAGTTAAAAGAAAATTATCAGGCGTGGGACTTTTTTATAAAGACAAACCAGTATTTGGATTCGATATCGGACGAAGCTCGCTAAAGGTGATGCAGATAGATTCGACCTCCACAAAAAAATCAAAAGTTCTTGGCTATGGTACGACTACATTTGATAGCAGCGCTATAAAAATGGGCGTAATAGTTGATCATGAAACTATAGTAAAAGCAGCTCATAAGCTGCTCACAAAAGATCTTGTCGGTTCATTGAATACTAAACGGGTAGCTGTTTCACTTCCTAATGAATTTAGTTTTAGCCGCGTACTAACATTACCTAAGATGACAGGAAAAGAACTGGCTGGTGCAGTCCATGCTGAAGTTGATCAATCAATACCGCTTAAATCTGAAGAATTATATTATGATTTCTCAGTGGCTCAAATACTGTCAGACGGATCACAAGAAGTTCAAGTAGTCGCGACTCCTAAGACTATAGTTGATTCATACATGGGTATGTTTGAAGCCCTTGGACTAGAAGTTGCCTTAATTGAGTCTAATATTACAGCCATGACAAGAATTGTGGTACATTCTGAAGCACATGAAGTAAACACTCTTATTGTAGACATAGGATCAACTGCCTGTGATATTTCTATCTACGACGGGTCGGCAATACGCGCAACTGGTACTGTAGATTGTTCAAGCGAAAGACTCACTCAAAATATTGCCGATAGCTTAGGGGTAAGCTTGCAGCAGGCTCACAGCATAAAGACCCGTTACGGACTTGAAGTCAGTAAAAAACAAGACATTATCCTAAAAGCAGCAGAGATTGAACTTAATAAACTTATTATAGAAATCCGAAAAGTAATGCGTTATTTCAGCGATAGAGAATCGACAAGCGGTTCTATCGGCCAAATTATAATTCTAGGCGGCGGGGCTAACCTGCCGGGTCTAGCTAGCTATATTACTGCCCGAACACGCGTCGCAACCAGGCTTTGCGCCCCATGGAACAATCTAAGCTTTGGCAAGTTGCAGCCGCCGCATGAGTTAGAGTCAACTCTATATACAACGGCAGGCGGCTTGGCGCTTGTCACACCGGGAGACTTAAGCTCATGATTAATTTACTACCGCTAGATATCAGGATAGATAGAAGATTCGGAAGACTTAACCGTATAATTATAGGCTACGTTATTGCCCTGTCTATTACAGCATTTCTAGTTGCAGTCGTTATGCTTGGAAGCTTAAAATTCTTTGGAACTGACGAGTCAGCAATAAAGAGAGAGACTGCAGAAAACACCGCAACAATAGCCAGTCTTCAATCTAAGACAAGTGACCTAAACAACACCGTAACGAGACTTGAAGTAGCAAATAAACTCCACGACGGAGGAGTGAATTTCTCTGAATTAGTACCGAAGATCGGGAGTATTCTGCCCGAAGGGACCGTACTGAACGGACTTAGCCTGACCGAAGGAAGCATTGACGCGCTTAATTTGGATCTAGATTTAGAAAGGCCGGAGTTAGCGGCTATACTAGTACGCAATTTGGTTGATTCTGAGATTTTTGAAGCTGCTGATATCGGAGCAATTATTCCTAAAATTAGCGACGGCAGCAGATATCAGTACGGAACTACTGTTAGCGTTAGTTTTGCAGGATCGGCAGAAGCTAAGGAAAAAGCCAAAAAAGCAGCAGCAGCAAAAGCCGCTGCTGGTGCAAAAGCAACAGAAGGTGCGGGTGGAAACTAATGAAAGCTAAACAGTTTTTCTTTGTTCTGACAGCCTGCCTTATACTTGCAGTTGCAGGAATTATCGGTACCTTTGTCTGGGGTAAAGGACAGCTTAAGACTAACGCTACAAATGTATCTGATCTGCTTGCAGAACGCGACGCACAAAGAGAGAAAATAATTTCCCTGCAGAAAGCTGAACTTCAAACAACTGAGATTAATTCTGTTAACAATCTTTTGGACAGATTGCTTCCGAAGGAGAAAAACCAAGAAACTTTAATACTGGATATAATCTATACTGCCACGTCAAAAGCTGGGATTCCTTTCTCATCAATTAGTACTTTTTCATTCAGCGGAGGGGGTGATCCAGATAAATTATCAGGAACCGAACCCTACAAGGAAGTACCCGGGGTGTTGGTGTACCCGTTCAATCTTCAGATATCAAATATTAGCTATGCGACACTCTTAAATCTACTGAGGTATATTGAAACAAACGATCGTATAATACAAGTTGCTAATATCCAAATTTCACCAAGTAAGGAAGTCCCTGGATCAATATCGTCAGTATCTCTAGCTATGGAGGCATACGTAAGACCATGAAAGACTTGAATAACCTACTACCAAAGTTCAACGAATATCTAACTAAATCTATTGCGTTTATCAGCAAGCACCGGGTTGTACTTACTGCTGTCGTGGCATGCGGTGCGATATTTGCATCTGTTATACAGGCACAAGAATACCTGCATCCAGTCAGAAACGAAACCCTCTATACAGAACAAAGAGCTAGTGCGAACACTAAAACAATAGATGAAAAAATAGTTGAAAAACTATCAGAAACTCAAACTGATGAGGATATCTCGGTCGACAGTAATTTCGTTCCTAATAGGAATAACCCTTTCAACGAATAAAGAATTACAAGCCAAGTTTAGCTTTACTTCTGGCAATGTTAGGAGATTCTGATTCTCTCTGGTTTGGCTGTGAATGGTCGTAATGCTGTCCGAGTATTTTTTCGCGTGCGTTTAGAATGATGTTCGCGTAATAGCTTGATTTTGGGCAATAAGTAAAATGAAAGTTTGCCTGCTCTCCTGCTGTTTCTATTTTAAGCTCCCCAAAACCAAATAATGTTGGTAATATCCCTTTTTGGATTGAAGTCACATCCTCTACATTTATCAAGTTGAGTTGAGAAACCTTACGGTTAAATAGACCGTACTGGAGAATCTGTGTGATATTTATATCAGTAACTATAAGTCGGTTCTGTCTGTAGATCATAGCTGCGATTGTTATCCCGAATACTGTAAGAACTATAGCGACAAGCGCGAAGAAATGAGCAATTAAAAAGGCCCTGTCGGTGTCTTGGATAACAGCTGGAAGTAGAAAATATGCCAGCCCAAGTGCAACTACCAATCCAACCAGAGCCCAAATATATATTATGACTATGCCGAACGGGTGCTTTGCAATCTCACACAGTTTTTGCTCGTTATAGTCAATTGTTTCAATATTTCCCTGCATAAACCCGTCCGTTCTGATTCATTAACTTTTTTGATTATACCAGAGAAGTTTGTGAGTCTCTGTTATCTATATCACTAAATTTTCTCTCCAAATGCGCGTATGCTTTCTTTGTCGCTTTGCGGCCGCGCGGCGTCCGTTCTAGGAAGCCAATTTGTAGTAAATACGGCTCGTAGAAATCCTCGACGGTACTTATTTCATCGCCCAACACAGCAGCCAGCGTATTAAGACCGACTGGACCGCCTCCGTGATTGTCGATAATAGCGATCAGAAGCATACGGTCAGCTGGATCAAGGCCTAAATTATCTATTTCTAGCAAATCTAGGGCTTTCTCAGTAGTAACAGTATCTATAATTCCATCCCCGTTAACATCAGCGTAATCGCGCACGCGCTTAAGTAGCCTATTGGCGATACGAGGAGTTAATCTAGATCTAGTCGATAATAATTTAGAAGAATCTCCTTGCAGAGTTGAACCTAGAATTCCTGATGACCTCTCTACAATTGCCGCAATTTCATCCGGATTATAGAATTCAAGTCGGTGCAGCATGCCTAACCTGTCCCTGAGCGGCGCTGCCAACGCACCGGTCCTGGTTGTAGCGCCTATTAACGTAAACTTAGGAACATCCAAACGTAAACTCCGGGCACTCGGACCCTTGCCAAGCATTATATCTATCGCATAATCTTCCATCGCGGAATAAAGAACCTCTTCTACAGACCGATTTAAGCGGTGAATTTCATCAATAAATAAGACGTCTCCCTCACCTAAATTAGTCAGGATGCTGGCCAGATCAGCTGCTCTGTCAATAGCCGGGCCACTGGTGACTCTAATTTGCGCGCCCATTTCATTGGCAATAATCGTCGCCATGGTCGTCTTACCTAATCCCGGCGGACCGTATAGCAACACGTGGTCTAATGGTTCGCCACGCTTTCTAGCTGCCGTTATAGCAAGCTGTAAGTTCTTCTTGATACGCTCCTGCCCAATATAATCATCAAAGGTCGTTGGACGAAGCACATTTTCAATCCGCTTCTCTTCCTCGGAAACATTCTCATCGTCCTGACTCGGGTCTACAATTCTCTCAATCGCCATTAAAGCTCCTTGTAATAATCTTTAACTAGTTTAGCCATAAGGATCCTTCGTTGTCGCATGAATTCACTATAATCGTTAATCGAAGCATTTTCTAAAATTTCAGGTATCGCGTTTTCGTTAAAGTTTTTCTTTAGTTCATCAACATTAGATATATCACTATGATAAGTTCCATAACCCTTTTCTATTACATCTCCAATATACTCGGCTGGAGACCTGTCCTTAATGGCAATATTTATATCATTCCTAAGATATACAAAGTTTGCAATTTTGTTGTAGTCAGATTTATCCAGCTTATTTTTTACTAAATAGTTTTTAGGAAATATGTGGTGTATATCGCCAGTTGATAAATGCGTGACTTTGGTACCATCACATAAGAAACTAGATTTCATTAGCTTCTTCTGTGCTGCTACAAACATGTGCCAGAAAGGATTAGAGATATTTACCTTGTCAAACTGGTCGGGAAGCGTAGAGTTCCAAAATACTTCTGACAGTTCTTGTTCTTCAAGCACGCGGATAAATTCTTGTATATCCCCCGGTTTTTTAATTTTTTTTATGTCTTCTTCAAATCTAGTTTCAAAACTACCGGAATGACGAGCCGTAAGCAGTGATATAGCAAGTAGCCGTCTGACATTTTTGTTTATAATTTCATGATTCTCGTTAATATCATGTAGTTTTAGGAAAATTGCATAAGCGTAATTAACTGCATTCCTTGCTATCAACATGGACTTATCATCGTAGCCGCTTGAGCGGAGAATATCTTGCAGAAAATGTTTGAATCTATTTTCATTCACAAAATGATATAGTCCATGCTCAAACTTAGAAAAGGATTCGTCTGCGATTTCTTTCTTGTCTTCCCTTGTTTCGAAATCTCTGCCAGAAAGTAATGCAACTAAATCACCCAGACTGCCCCTTGAAAATTGCGTCAAGGAAACAACTCTTATAATGTCATTATAGGTTGGATCGAATAAATCATCCGATTCATTCTTAAGCCAGCTAATTTTAGAGAAATATTCAGTACTCGAAAATTTAGAATCATTTGCCTGGATCAATTTATATTGATCTGGAGCAACTGCTAAATGACAGAAGTAGTCTATAAATTTTCTCAAATTCATACCAAGCTCGTCACCCTGCTCTTTTTCATAAACTGCAATTTTACTCATAACAAAATCTGCGTTACTAAGCGACACTCCCGAACGATTTATGCGTACAAAAATTTCATTAACTACATTTATATCCAGATCCGAACTTAGCTGAATTTCTCCTATTTGTTTATTGCGAATTTGTACAAGTTGGTTTAAACGAGAGTTGATAATACCTCTATCTGTATTTGGATTCTTTTCAATATATTGATCTATGAAAGAGAGAGTGTCGTACCCTATAGCCATTACCTCAGAAATATCAGCAATCCACTCAGCCCCTCGTTGTGTCGAAGCTGTCTGAGTCTTAAACTCTTCAGTTATAGGATTAAAAGATATAATTATTCGTTTTTCCTTATAATCTTTACCAATTACAGTAAGTCCACCAACGGCTGCCCTGAGTGCAGTTATCCTTTGCTGGCCATCTATTAAGATTTTCTTACCTAGAGCCGCACTGCCGTCTTTTAGTTTTACAGTAGGATTTTGCCAAGTGATTATGTATCCCACCGGATAACCTTCATATAGAGAATCCATTAAATCACGTACTTGGCTTGAACTCCATACAAAAGGTCTTTGAATTTCGGGTATCGCCACAGTCCCGCTTTCAACCCAATTTAGAATGCTATTTATACTAGCTTGATTTACAGCGTATTTATCCATTATTCCTGCTTTTCAAAGCCTGCTTAATACGTTCAGAAGTTGAGAGTTTATTGTCTATTCCCCGGAGTAGTTCTACTGCATCTTGGGCGCTATAGCCTAAAGTTGTTAATGCTTCCACTGCTTCGTCGCTATTCACGCTGTCATTTAGGAAATCCACTGCTCCTTCACTGGCTTGCAAGCCAACTTTATTTTTTAGATCAACAACCGCTCTTTCGGCGACTTTCTTGCCTACGCCTTTTGCAGCAGATATGAATTTAGTATCGCCGCTCGCAATAGCTGCGCGCACCTGTCCTTCCGACCCTATGTTCAATATAGCCATTCCAGCTTTTGGACCAACACCGTTAACGCTTATGAGCAGTCTGAATAGCTGCCTACGGGATTTAGAGCTAAAGCCGTATAAATCATGCGCATCTTCTTTGATCTGCTCTGCGATGTACAGATCACACCTACTCCCAAGCTGCAACTGTTGTTGTTCGTCATAGCAAACCTGTACACCATAGCCAACTCCAGCGCAATCCACAATAACTTGCGAATCCTCATGCTCAATAATTTCCCCTCTTAGTCGTGCAATCATTATCTATAGTTTACAGTAAACAGCTGACAGTTTACAGCATACGACCTACGGTTCACACTTCCGCACTGCTTCCAAGGTTGAACCTTGGAAGCAAAAAATAGGTTAGCAGGTTAACTATGCTAACTTAATACTTACAGCTTTGCATTTA
>CAZTWI010000005.1:0-16709 GCA_964617685.1 uncultured Candidatus Saccharibacteria bacterium
CCTACAAAGAAGGAGGCAAAGATATATAAGAATCGATCTGCATTCTGCTGTTGGTAGGCAGGTTGCCGCCGCTGGTAAGCCAGAGAGCTGGGTTGTATATGAATGATTCGGCTGCATTTGTTGGTGCCGGCTCCTCTCCTACTGTGCTGTGTCTCAAAGATCCGAGTGTTCTAAGCAGGTTAACTCTGTTGGCCAGGAACGCTCCGTTTACTCTTAGCTGGGTTCTGCACTCTACTGTTATTTGTTCATTGGTAGGAGCAGAGGTACCGATTGCACAGGTGTTGATGTTGCCGCCTTGAGATATATATGAACCGTCCAGTTCATTGACTCTGTAATCGATATTTATGTCTCCTGTGGCTATTACATACAGTGACGGCACATGGTCTACAGATGCCCAGTTTGTGTTATTCACAAAACCAAATCTGTTTGCTCCTACTGCAGAGGTGTTTGGTTGTATGGATACATTACCATCGACATATATGACAACCCGTCTGCCTTTGTTGCTGACAAGATCGTCAGGCAGCAGCCCGGATAGGTTTATAGCACCACTATTACGTCTATAGTAATGTCTGCCACTGGTTAAGGTACCAATGTCTACAGTAGAATCAGTTGTATTCCAAACAGTACCGTCTGGTACTGCTCCAAAGTAATCCTCTGCACATAGTACCGAGCCGAATCCTCCGCCGAATAGACGGCTGGGAACGTTAGCTGGTGGTGACTGGTTTGAGAATGCCAGCTGCAATGGATTGCGGGTTGTTCTGCTCAAAGGCTGTATTCTGTCTATCTGGCTCAGAGCAAAGACTGCAAGTTGAGCGCCGCTGCCGCTTAATCTGTCGGATCTCATAGTACCTATTGCAGCGGCATTTGCATTTACAGCACTGCATGTTCCGTCAGCTTCATTGAAGCCGCCGCCAGCAAAGACATCAGCACCATAAAACCTGGTGTATGGCTCATCTACAGCTGTTACTGTACAGGCTGGTGGTGATGATTCCCTTGCAGGGCCTGTTCTTGTCAGAACAGTGCCGCCTACTCCTACAGTACCGGTAGGTTCACCAACCGTTACAGTCCAACAGACTCTATCGCCTGCTCTAATATTAGCCGGTACGTTTACGGTTACGGCTTGATTCAATACATCTGTTTGTCCTACAATAACGCTACTCGCGAGGCTGGTATTCGGAACATCGAGAGTCCCAGCCATACTTCCGCTAAAGCTAGGATTTGAGTACCCTTCTGCACGGTAGTTGACAGTGTAGGTTATGCCGCTTACTGACGTTGGCGTTCTTAAGCCGCCATTTGAAACACTTAGGGTTGTTGGAAGTCTAAAGCTGAAGGTAGAAGATGTAGGATCTTCACGATTGGGGAGGAGGTTTGCTCCTATATTTTCCGGGTTTACGCTAAATTGTCTTGGGAAGCATGGCGGCATGTTTGGAGCGGATAGTGAAGGCAGTGCTCCCGACCACAGTATTGGGTTTGAGCCGTCACGTCTACCGCTATATGCTAGATTGTCTGGGTTACTTACACTAGCAGATCCTGTTGTTTGGCTAGGGGCCGCAAAGGCAGGACCTGGAACGGGTATAGCATTCCTGTTGGCTGGACTATAGGGCGTCCACGGTGAAGTTGCGTCGGCTCTTGTGCGAATTTGGGTAATTAGCTCTGTACGAGTAGAAGTTTGTGTAACGATTCCTATTCTCTGTTTACGCTCATAGCCAATGCGGTATGTAATTACCGGAGTGTGTGTGTCGTAAGGATAGTTGTCGAAATACTCCTTGTAGTCTAAATAGATGTAATCACCCCCACCATCATTTCTGATAGGCGGAATAGGTAGATCATCGCCCCATTCATCTATGATTTGATCAATTATAGTTCGGTGTGGATTGGATGGGTTTCTGTATATTTGAGTATAGGTAATATCTCGAGTATAAGTAGTAGTCCTGACAGTAACTACGGTCTGTCTAGTGCTAGTCGTCGTATTAGATTGTGTGTATTCAGTAGTTGATGGCCCGGAAGACGCACCTGTACTTGAGTATGTCCAAGGATCTGTCTCATGACCGTGTCCTCCAGGAGCGGAACGAGGTAGGGAGATGCTTTGTACGGTGTTGAAGTTTAGGGTATACGGCGGATAGCTAGGACAATTTACGCCGACAGGTACTGGCAAGTTACAGTTACCGGCAGCATCTCTGGTCATTCCGGTTGGTACTGTAGCTTGTACGCCTGGGATGTTTAGGCAGAGGTCGGTAATTTCCACCTGTATAGTGCGGGAACATACGTTGCCAAACCAAGCCACTCCTTCTCTCAGCATCTGTCTAGCAAACGTATGAGAACCGGGTGTACTAGGAGCCGTGATGGAAAAAGTCAAAATTCTATTCCCGCCTGGTGCAATATTTCCCCCTATTCCGGTTCTGTTTACTCCCCATATAGAATTGTCTCTCGGATCCGCAGACCCCAAAAAATAATTTTGGCCGGTAGTCCATGTTGTAGCGCCTGTGTTGTTTATTCTTACGCTCACAGAAAATCTATCACCTGGTCTTACAGACGTAGGAGCACTTGTTATCGTGCAACTGCCTGCCGTAGTGGGCGCATCAGGGACAAGCATAACTGGAAAAGTCCATCTGTTAGTACCGCACGCCGCAATGACACAACCAGATACTCCGTTAGTGAAATAGTTTACAGCCCCTAAGTCTACGTAAATCATGACTGTAGTAGGTGATGTGATCGGGGTTGGGTGAGTATAAGAAAAAGGCACAGACCTACTGGTATACCAGCCTACTGGTGCAGGGTTTGTCGGTATTCCACTTATCCTTACGCTCTGTCCTGCTATGCCGCTTACACCAGCTGGACCTGCGCTTGGGAAATAAAAGTCCGTTGTGTGCACACCACTGTTTCTGTAACATACCTGCAACCCTATTCTGAAAGTAAAGGGTATCGATGCGGTAGAACCATAGCTAACCGGAATCGTGGTCCCTCCTGTAGCACCAACGATATCAAAGCCAAAACCAGGACTTTGCCCATTGCCGCACACGACAGTCTGTGCATCCGCACGCTTATTATTAATCAGCGTCAGAATTCCGAACAAAACAAGAAAACTAACAACTAATAAAAAGATAATTTTCCAGCGTAAACTAGTAAACAAACGATTATTGACCACTGGCTGAACCCATTTCTTCTAGTTCTTCATCGGTAGGATAGTAATCAGGTTCGTTGTATAAATCAAAATTAACTACTTCAGCACGTTGCTCCATACCCTCTACCATAGTCTTGAAGTGTTCCGGAGGCCACGCATCAAGCCCTACTGCAGCTCCATATGAACCTTCTTCTATATACGCGACATTGATCAAGTCATAATACTGACGCGCATTAGCTGTCTGGTCTTTCTGTATGGCATTCACTAGTATTGGGTACAGGCAGGCCGCGTGTTTCTCGTGGCCTTCCTTTTGTTTAATCTCTTCCGCGATTGGGGTAAGTTTATCTTCTGCTTCGAGTCGCAGCATAGTCCTGTCTTCAGCAATCCTGCTACCGATACTGTCATCAACACAAAGCGTTACGGTTTGTTGCGTACCATCAGAGGAATTACGACCTTTAAGATAAAGCAGACTCGCACACACTAATATCAGTATTGCCAAACTTAAAAAACTTACAATTATTACTCTCTTATTTATTTTATGCACTATATTCACGGTGTGAATTATAGCATAAACACTATCTGTAAAAAACAGCTTGCAGTGCTACGCTCTTTACTGAAAACCTAATTGTATTTCAGAAGTAACGCTTATTTATCTAGACTGGAAATCGTATATGTTTACTTAATCAGGGACGTTCAACTAATCGACATGGCAGGTCGGTAACTTGATACAGCGCGTTGTTAACATCTTCCTGAGACGTTCCTTGCTGAAATTCAAAATACCGCTTCATTAAGATAGTTAAACCGCTTAGCCGGGCAGAATTTGTTTTTGGGAAAAATTCCGCTGTCGTTCCCATAAACACTGCACCGGTAGAGTCGCCTTCAAAGAAAACTGCACGTTGAGGGCCAGACCCAATCTCTACTCCGTTTATGTAGTCACGCTTAAAAATAATCTCGCCGGTATTCACACCATCATAAAGATCTGGGTCTCCAACTAGACCCTTAACGAAATATGATAAATCAAACACATACTGACGCTCGCCATTTGGGTAGATATAACTGCCAACTGGAGAATAAGTGCACTTAATATCTTCGATTTGTTCTGGTCTTACACCGTTGCCATTAATATAAACTGGTACAAAATTTCCAGGAACGCCAGCTGGTGGTGTGCCCCCTTGTCTAGTATCAAATATTCTAGTCGGGTAAGCTTTGCCCTTGTATGGAGTGAAGTCGCCACCAGGCAGAAAACCAATAGCATCACCAATTAGATGAGTAGTTTGGCTGGGTGTCATACAGACCTTGCCGTCAGGTCCAATCTTAGTAGCAGTAAAGTTTGGTATCGCTCCGCCAGCATTGTAGTTGTTGGTGGAGTAAGCTCGCCAATTAGCACCAGTTGGTCCAACGGTTGCAAAACCTGGAGCTTCTGGTTCAGCTACAGTAGCATTCATAAGCAGGATATCTCCGGGATTACCTACGTTTACGCAGACTGCTTGGCCTGGAGTAGTTTTACTACCCCCTTGTCTAGTATCAAATATTCTAGTCGGGTAAGCTTTGCCCTTGTATGGAGTGAAGTCGCCACCAGGCAGAAAACCAATAGCATCACCAATTAGATGAGTAGTTTGGCTGGGTGTCATACAGACCTTGCCGTCAGGTCCAATCTTAGTAGCAGTAAAGTTTGGTATCGCTCCGCCAGCATTGTAGTTGTTGGTGGAGTAAGCTCGCCAATTAGCACCAGTTGGTCCAACGGTTGCAAAACCTGGAGCTTCTGGTTCAGCTACAGTAGCATTCATAAGCAGGATATCTCCGGGATTACCTACGTTTACGCAGACTGCTTGGCCTGGAACAACACGATTGTCAAACGCCGCATCTGCAGTATTGTTTTCGCTCACTACTCCAACGATTACAGAAGACATTAGAAGCCCCCCGGCGGCCATTGCTCCTATTTTCTTTTCAGTAAAGTTTATAGACAATGGCTCGGGCATACCTAATGCTTCAACTGACTGCTTCAATAATGGATCTGTTTCAAAAAGTATATTTCTCTGATTCATAATCTTCTACCGACACTCCTAGAGATATTTTGTTATATATTCAGAATATAATATTTTCGTTGATGACACAAGCATAAGCTACTCTGTTAAAGAGTGCTACCTATCACGCTTTTGTTATTTATCAGAGGCCAAAAATCTTATGGTAAATCTACAATTTCCCCAAAAACCCCACCCTTAAAAAACAAAAAACCTCATCTACCGTTTCCGACAATTTGCCGTTCTCTAAATAATGTGTAATATTATCCTTTTATAAAACACTCCGTGCCGATGAATAGCTCTAATGCATCCTTGCCTTCCGTATTGGAAAATATCTGGTTAGTCTGGCTGGCGTGAGCTTTCAGACAGCACATTTTGCATTCCACTACATTGGCTGGGAGTTTTAATAGTACGTCAGCTTCCGCCTCCATAACCAGGTTTGGCCGGTCAATGTTAAAGAAAATGTTGAATTTATCATCCAAATCCCGCCCGGTCTGTTCAAATTTTTCCTTGGATTCAATAGCTTGCAAAACTTCGATTTTTTTGGGCAGATTCGCTACTGCTCTACCTGTCCAAAGACTAATGGTTTTGTGGTCGTCATGGCCAGTTATGCCGTTCGGTTCAAAGGAGACTATAGTATCAGGATTGAACACATTTATTATCCGGATAATCTCGCCAACTGCCTCTTTCTCATCTGTTGTTGCTAAATTACCATCCTCATAACCTAGCCAAAACTGTTCGACCTTTCCTACAAAACACAGGCAGTCTTCCAGCTCTTTCTTGCGTATCTCGCCAAGCTTGGATTTAGGCCATTTATGTTCGTCTGCTGTCTCGCCCGCATCGCCCTTTGTGGCGGTAATTATACCGATTTTTTGCCCGTTTAGACTAGCCATTTTCATGAGTCCAGCAGAAGCCCAAGACTCATCATCAGGATGGGCCCAAATCCCCAGAATACTTCCTAGTTTTTTAACGTCTTCTCGTACATACAGCATACTTACTAAAATACACTACAAACTACTAGGAATAAACAGCGTCTACATCTTAAAGAAGATTGACTTTTATACTGTTTTATGATAGTATTATATTGTATACATCAAAATAAAAACAGATAAAAAATCTCATGGAATTTCCAGAACCTGCACCGCCCAGCTATTCGCAGTCTCTCATCTACTTAATCCTTCATTTCTTGTATCAAGAAGTCTATCACCCACAATATAGCAACAACTTCACCCGCCAGAAATCCGCCATGTGGACCATGTTATCTTTGTAAATTAGTTGCCTAGTCTGTGCTTTTCTATATCAGCGGCCAGATCATACCCAATTGGACCATCTGCTCCACTGAATTCATCTGGAACTATTAGGCCCGAGTCAAGCTGTGCATATTCAGTTAGCCGACCAGTAGGATTAAACCCATCTTGCCGCCTTGAAAGAGCCTCGTCCATAGTCACAACTTGCTGACCAAGCCCTTCGATTATGTCTAACAAACCATGCATAGCATTCACCGTTTGATCATGAGTTCCGCCAGAATGCCGCAAGCTTATATACCCAGGATGTGTGTACTTCAAATATAGACCGTTCATTGTCTCCGGCTTAACTCTAGGGCTTTCCCAATCTCTCTCGTCACCAGTAGTCCAAATATACGCCATATCTAGTCTGGCGCATTCATTATCAATAAGTGGAGACATTGTCCCGCCGGCTGCTCTAAAGTACCACGGGTAACTACCCAAAACAGCATTGAAATCTTCTTGCGCTGGTCCCATTTCAGCAACTTCACCCTTAGCGTCATATCTTGAATGCGTCTTAGTATGGTTCCCGATTATGTAGCCTCTATCACGTAGCTCCAGTCCCACGTGTTGATATGCCAACAGGTTGTTACTAACAAATAACATAAGAAGCTTGCCCTCATATCCTCTCTCTTTTGCAATTTGTGCTAACTGAAGCTCATGTCTATCATCAGGTCCATCATCAAAAGTCAGAACAACAAAATTCTCATTAGTTATAATCTTCCTCACAACCTCTCCCGGATAGTAGAATTTTCCCTTCGGAGTTTGTGGTTTAGGTGGATTCAACCTTTCAGCCTGAGCAGTCGCCTGTGCTGGTACATTAATTCCACCTGATAGAGTTTCCGCCTGTACCTGAGGTAGCTGATCCTGATGAGCTGCATGATTATCAAGAGCTTGTCCACAACCACTAAAAGCAAGCCCTCCAGCAAATGCAATAGCACCCTTTAGGAAAGTGCGCCTCGAGGATGCACTATGCTCGTCATTAAACTGCTCATCCAGAATAAGCTCTTTCATAATTAGTACATATTATACTATAATTTATATTTTTTACAACTATTAAAATTAAACCACCTCTGTTAATATATAATCCTATGGCTTTATCAATTGGTATGATGACTTTATAACCCAACTACCCTTTGAGCTAAAACTGACTATGCCACCGACTGACAGAGGGGGTCGGGGTTACTCCGATGGATATGTGGCCGAAGCAGTAAAAGAACTAGTTTTGCCATAAGAATTATTTACGTCGTATCGCTTTTGATACAACTTGTGGCTCTAAGCCACGCCCCTGACCTGCCCGCAAACGTGCTTGGCGTTCGTGAGGTGCTAGCCAATATCCTAGTTGATACCCTAAAAATCCGCCTAGTGCTGCTCCAACCCTACCTTTAACGCCCTTACCCAGCCGATTACCAGCTAACGCACCTAAAGCAGCAAGTCCATAAATAGCAATATGGCCTTCTGTAACTTTTCTATCGTGTCTATCGCCTTGCGCTAAATGTTCTAGTTCGTGGGTAAGTGTTTTGTTCATTAGTTCTGTAGTTCGTTCTTTGCCCCTGACTTTAGTGCTAATACGTACTACATCACCTTGAACATCTTGAAGCTCTGACACTGAACGAAAGCGTAACTTTGCTTGAGAATTTGAGTAGTGTGTCCCGTTGTTTGCAAGCCTGTTCTTTGGGTCAACGTAAACCGCACTATTAGCAATACCGGCTTCTGAAACTCCAAGTTCACGCATTGTTTGAGCTGCAACTTCTGGGTCTACTGACACACTAGGGTCAATACCTTCGCCATAAATTATGCGAGGTTGTGGTGTTCGTGTTTGTTCGCTCACACTGCTATCCTCATAATCTGCTCGTCATCAAACAGCAACTTACCACTTACACTGTCCATTAATGGCTTTCCGTCCACAAAGATACCGTCATAGCCAGCTTCATGTAGTGCGGTCACCATAGCTTCGCGCCTGCCTTCGTCTTTACCAAACTGTTCGGCCCACGGCCCAAAACTCTCTCTGTCAATTAAGTAAGGGTTGGCAGCTTTAATGAAGCATTTCGCACTAGGCTCGCGAGGGTCATCATAAAGTCTTGGCTCGCCTTTTTCCAATGTCTTTGACGCATCGGATGCAGCATACTTAATTTCAGTTACACGATTGCCGAGATGAAGCTCACGCTTCCACTGGCCATCACTATCTTGAAACTTACGAGTATCAAAGGTGTTAAGACCCACTGCCGGCTGTAAACTAGTTCTTTTAACCTGCTCAACATTTGCTTTGGTAAAAGTGCCATCGGGGTTTCTACCATTCAAAATAACTATAGCCAAAGCCTCTGGGTCATTAATTTCCGTGCGGGCATTAACTACCTTGCCCCTACCATCAGGCAGCTTTTCGCCAAGTCGGACACTAAGCTTTTTACCGTCTGGTCGTGGCTTTGTTTCGTCTCCGTACAGAACAGCTAAGAAATCCTGCTGCTCATCAAGCGACATAGCACCAAAAACCGTTACACCTTGGGTATCGTGTTGCTCGTCGGTAGCTGTTTTGAAACGAGCTGTCCTGCCAGTCTCATCATAGGTGTATACACTACCCTGGGCTGTCTTAAATTGCTCAACTGGAATATGCTCCCAATCGCCAAACCATTCCTTGAATACCCCGGTTCGTACCATTTTCCACGCCTGCTCTGGTAATTGTGATGCGTTACCACCTACCACAGCATATCGTTCACCATTTTCATTCAAATCTACTGGTCTGACCTGAACAGCTTCAGCTTGCTGCTCAGCGTTAAAACGCACCGACTCAAGAGAAGTTTGCACAGGAGATGGAGCAAATAGTGTGGGGTCTAAACTGTTGGAGGTGCTTAGTTGTTCTGGCATGGTTTTTATTTTAGTACTTAACAGATGTTATAGTAGCAAATTATTGCTTATTTGTCAAGTTACAAGCACTGTACTATTTTTGTTCTAGTTTTCGTGACGTAAAATATTTTATAACCACAGCAAAAATTCTAAAACCTAGTTAACATGTAGAGCCTTTTTAAGATCCTAAACTGTAAACTGTAAACTAAATACTGTAAACTGTTAGTAATGGCTTTATCAATTGGAATCGTCGGGTTGCCTAATGTGGGCAAGTCCACACTTTTTAACGCGCTAACAGACAGCAGTGTTTTGGCTGCTAATTATCCTTTTGCTACGATCGAACCGAACACTGGTATAGTTCCCGTTCCTGATGAGCGACTGCAGAAACTAAGCGAAATCTATAACTCGCAAAAGATAATCCCAGCAACTATAACATTCGTAGATATAGCTGGGCTTGTTGCTGGCGCGTCCAAAGGCGAAGGTTTGGGCAATCAATTCCTAAGCCACATTCGCAGTTGCAACGCCATCTGCCAAGTCGTCCGCGCCTTTGATAATCCTGATGTCTTGCGCAGTGATTCATCCAAAGACCCGGTACACGATATAGAAGTCATAACTACCGAACTTGTACTGGCTGATCTGCAGACTATAGAAAAACGATTGCCACGAACGGCCAAAGAAGCCCGGGCTAATCCAAAACTAAAGCCTGTTTCCGATACGCTGGAGGAAATCAAAAAATTGCTGAATTCCGGTGATCCATTATGGAAGAATTCTGAATTATTAGAAGCATACAATGAACACTTGTCAGATATGCAGCTGATGAGTGCAAAGCCGATTCTATACCTCTTTAACCTCGACGATGAACAGCTTTCTGATGATACAAAGAAGACCGAATTGACTGAATTAGTCGCCCCGGCCCAAGTTGTATTTGTTAGCGCTAAGCTAGAAGATGAACTGCGCGGCTTGGACCTAAACGACCGTATAGAAATGCTGATGAGTTACGGTCAAGACGAACCAGGACTCAATAAAGTCATAAAATCCGCCTACGATTTACTCGGGCTTCAAAGCTATCTAACAGCCGGAGAAAAAGAGGTGCGAGCCTGGACAATCAAAAAAGGTTCAACAGCTCCGCAGGCCGCCGGTGTCATTCATGGTGATTTTGAGCGAGGTTTCATAGCAGCCCAAATTATCGACTACTATGACCTGATCACCGCTGGTTCAGAAGCAGCTGCCAAAGCCGCCGGCAAAGTCCGCACCGAGGGCAAAACCTACGTCATGCAACCAAACGATGTTGTCGAGTTTAGATTTAATGTGTAGCTCACGGAAAGGTTTAAACTACGGAGTATATGGTTAAAGATTTTAATAAGTTTATAAAACATCTCAAATTAGAAGCACTGGCGCTGGCAATTCTGATGGTCGCACTAACATATTACTCGTCTGCCCCGCTTTGGATTCTAATTGTTAGTTTTCCGTTTTTTGATATCGGAATGATAGGATATATAAAAGACACAAAGCTCGGAGCAATTACATACAACTTTACCCATAACGCAACAATTCCTACACTAGTAATTGCCGCTGGAATAATATCGCACATTGAGTGGATTGCTGTCTTAGGATTCTGCTGGGTTTTCCATATTACGCTAGACAGAGCTTTGGGGTTCGGCCTAAAACATGGGCATTCATTCAACGATACCCACCTTGGCCGTATAGGCAAATAAAACTTACTGTGAAACCGCGTTCTGTATCGCCGTGCCTAACCTTGCGACATTAGCGGACCCTGCATTTTCAGTAAATACTGAGACAATTAATTTCCTACCGTCAGAAAGTTCTACTATAGCCGTATCGTGCCATTCCTTTTGCTCGTTCCAGCCCACTTTGTTGTATACAGCTACATTACTAAATCCGGACGGCAAACCTCTTCTATACAGCGCATCTTGCTCTTTCATTGACGACAAGTATGCGGCTTGCGACTCGTCGCTCAGTCCCTTGCCTGTTGCGATCAAAACTAACATCTTTGAAGCATCTGCTGAAGTCGTAGATATAGCTGTCATGGAAGTATTATCTATCCCCATTTCAACTAGCTGATCCGTCAGGTTTTGCTTGCCTAGCTCAGCCCACAGCTTTTCTGCGCACGGACTATCAGACTCGCGGATCATTAAATCCAGACACTCTGCTCTTGTATGGCCGTTTATATAAATCTCGTTTGGGTCAATCGCGCCGGCATCTAGTTGCTGATAGCCAAAATAAGCTGTGTAGAGTTTGTATATGGAAGCAGCAAAATATACCTGGTCTGGATTGTGTTCGGCTAGTACGTTCCCGGATGTATCTTTAACCACTACACTGGCTGTTCCCCGAAGCGAGCTTGCCCAGGTATCCAAAACATTTTGAATAGCAACTGAATCAAATGATGGTTCTGTAGTTTCATTTTCCAGCTGCACAGCGGTAGAATCATTTGTAGAATTGGTTGTAGATGGAACTTCGTTGTTTGATTTATTGTAGAATCGCCAAAAAAACAGACTAATTATTACCAGGACTATGAATAAAGCCAGCGCTAATACAATCTGACTCTTCTTTATTCTTGCTGCTTCTTTTGATCGTTTCCACGCCATAATTATAAGACTAGCGTAGCATGATAGGCATATGTATTAGTAGTCTAGCGTTCCAGCGAGACACCGTAAAATTTAGTCGGCCGCAAACGCGGAATAAGCGCAGAGTTATTTACACGCCATGCTTTAGGGTTTGATGGGTTCAATTGGTCGCTTATAGGATCTGCGTTGGGTTCTGCACTGGGTTCTGATAGTCTCTTCGCCGACTCTTTTATATACATACTCATATTGCGTAGCCGGGCATCGCTCAGGCTACGGAAAATTAGCTTTTTGTCCAGACAATGAACAGTCAGTGTAGCTTGAAGGGTTTTAAACTGAAGTTCAACATTTTTGATGTTTTTATAAGTGAATTCTTCTAGATTTAGATAAAATGTCCGCTTATCTATCAGTAAAATCCTTTGATCTGTCACGACTAAAAGCCCGGAGCCGCCGTGATAATAACCAAATGCACACTGATAAATGTTCTCGCCAAATCGCAAGATACGCTGGAGTTCTTTTACTTCAGCACGGCCGAAAATTCGAAAATGCAAACCAATATTCTTCAATTGGCCTTTGAGTGACTTCTTCGCTACCATACCGCCTCCTTTAACTCCGTGATATTGGAACACCTCTATTTAACATCATTTTTGCAAATATATCTGTAATTTTCGATACTAAATCCATGTGATTCTCATCACACTTGCAAAAAAACTGTGATATTGAAACAATATACTTATGAATCCCGTTAAAGTCCCTACTACCAAGCAGATACTTGACCGGCCGATTTATTACTCAATTTACACCTATTCGCATACCAATAAATTGAAAGGACTCTAACGGGATGAAAACCCATAACCTGCAGCGGGACAAACTCCGAGCATTCTTCTACTCGCATACCAGAATCCAGTATAAAAAGAGCGAGATTATCATTAGAGCGCAAGATGATCCGTCAGGAGTTTATTTAATAGAGTGGGGTTTCATTAAGGCGTATTCAATCACAAAATACGGCGAAGAAAACCTGCTCTTAGTACGCGGTTCCGGCAGTGTCTTCCCTCTAATATGGGCATTTACAGGCGAACATCGTTCAATTACCTACGAAGCAATGGAAGAAACATCCCTTTGGAGAGTAGGCAAATCAGACTATGTAGAATTCCTGGAAAAAAACCCAGACGTACTGCCGATTATTCTAGATATGGCCATAGAAGCCTACCGTCTGCATTCAGAAAGAGTTATGACCCTGAGCTATAGAACTGCTAGAGAACGCATAATTTCGTTCCTTGTTGTAACTGCTCAGCGCTTTGGCATAGAAAAGAAAGGGGTGCTAGAAATCATGGCCCCATTTCGCCAAACAGATATTGCCAGCTCAGTTAACACAACCCGCGAAACAACCTCTCGCGAGCTAAATCTGCTCAGAAAAAAAGGTTTACTCGTCAGTATCAACGGCCATATTGGCATAAAAAATCTAGAAGAATTACAGAAATTACTTTAGCGTTAAATTATAAAACCGCTCAATGTTCCCTTTTGTGCCAGCTACGTGAGAATCGGCTTTGCCACCCATGAGACAAAACCAAGGTTTTTTCTCATCGCTCCGGGCACGAAATGAATTCGATGCTCGGGCTACTCTTTTTCCTTTAAGCTACACGAAGTTTAAAGAATCTTTCCACGTTACCCTTGGTGCCAGCTACATGCGAATCGGCTTTGTCTAAAACGACAAAGCCATTTTTAATTAGCCAGTTTTCAAATTCTTTTAAAACAGATCGGCGAATTGCGCTATTTTTAACTATACCCTTATTGATTTGATCTTTTCCTGCTTCAAACTGCGGCTTGCACATAGCTATGAGGACTGAGGAATGAGACATAAGTTTCGAGACAGAAGGTAGAATATAAGTTAATGAAATAAAACTAACGTCAGCAACAACAATATCTGGACTCTTATCAAGCAAAACTTTGATCTCACGTTCCTGACCTTCAACTTTCAACTTTTTACCTTCTACCCCGCGAAATGCGACTTCGCGGATGTCCGTTTTCTCGTGTAACTCTACCTTTGGGTTGGTCCGAAGTGAAGGATGTAATTGGTCTGTGCCAACATCAACAGCAATTACTTTCTCCGCTCCGTGCTGCAACGCATAATCCGTAAATCCGCCGGTGCTAGACCCAACATCCAAAACTGTTTTACCGCGAAAATCCAAACCGAATTGCGCGCTGATTGAAGCTAGTTTCAAAGCAGCTCTAGAAACATACTGCTCACTAACCAGCTGCAATGCGTCGTCCGGCGACACTACAAATCCAGGCTTAGTAATAACTTTATTGTTGACCTTAACCAACCCTAGCTTTATATAATTTTCTGCCTGCGACCTGCTGGTCACAATAGCCCGCTTGGTTAATTCCCTATCAAGCCGATTCATCCCGTTAGAGTTCCTTAGAAGTTACAGGCATTGAAAATCTATAATTGTAACTCATCAATAATATTCTATGAAAAACAGAATTGGTCGGAACTCTAACGGGACTCATTTTAACTAAAGCTCCTTATAAAAAAGATTCTGGTTAGCGCAATTTGGGATGATGACCGAGCACAAAAGTTGAAGGCGTAGTCTGTGTTACGCTGAGACTTTTTGACGCAGGTCAGCGCCCAAAGTGTGCAACCTAGAATCATTTTTTACGTTCGCGGTACGCGCCCGTCTCTGTGTCGACAGAAATTTCATCACCGACTTTAATAAACGCTGGCACTTTAACTGTGATTCCCGTTTCCAAAGTCGCATCCTTTAAAACATTACTAGTTGTATCACCCTTAACCACATCTTCGGCATAGGTAACTTTTAAATAAACATTCTTTGGCAACTCAACACTCACAGCTCTAGAATCCAGTTTCATAGCTTTCACTATATCACCTTCTTTTAGATACCCAGCTTGATCGCCAATGATGTCTGCATCAAGCTCAATCTGCTCGTAATTGTCATTGTCCATAAAGTAGAACTTGGCGCCGTCTGTATAAAGATATTGCACGTTGCTGTAGCCCAAATCTACGCTATCAAGCTGCTCGTTGCCTTTAAAGGTTTTCTGCAGAACCTTGCCGTCTAGCAAACTCTTAATAGTGACGTTTACAATTGATCCGCCACGTCCAACTACTTTTTGATTGTAGTCAACTACACGGTACGGGTGTCCTTCAAACGAAAACACCGCACCCTTTTTTAAATCTGTTACACCTAACGCCATTCACAATTCTCCCTATTTATTGATAGTTATTCATGTGGCCACGAACCCAGCTTTCAAGTTGACTGAAATGATTGTAATTCATGACATTCGCATCAAATGCTGGTTTTAGCTGCCGTTCGATTTCTTTTAGTCTGTTTTGGATAGTATCGCCAGTTTTTCCAGTCTGCACTTCATCTTCAAGCTTTTGAAAATTATTAATTATGGACCTAGCCTTAGAACTGTTTGGTTCTTCAAAATAACTATTCAACTGACGCTGCATAGAAATTATATCCTCGCGAAATGCTGCCATTTTCTTGTCCATATACTCGTACCCTCCTAAATTTTTAAGATTTAGTTATGAGCTACGAATGGTAGCAATGCCAAGTGTCGAGCGCGCTTAATAGCCTTAGCTAATTGGCGCTGTTTGCTCTCAGTCAAACCTGTCTTGCTTCGTGATTCGATTTGTCCGTATTGATTCACATATCGCTGCAAGGTTTTGAAATCCTTGTAGTCAAAATATGGAATATCGGTCTTGTGCTTAAAAATCTTTGCCATTTAATTCTCCTTATTTAGCGCGAGCGATTTTCAGAGTGGTCATTTGCTTTACTCCTGCGACAATTTTACCAGCAGTACTATATGTACAACTAACTAAAATGTGCTCAGACTAAACTAAATGACCCTTGGCTGAAAAGTCGCCGCTTTACTGTGATAGCTTTTGAGTTTAGTACTTATCCCTTAACTCAAAATGGATTACTTATCTGTTGTTAAGTTAATGCTCATTTCGTAATAGTGCTGCGGGAAGAGCAGACCGCAGAGACGATTCATTCGGCTCTTCGGCTCGCTGAGAAACCCTGCAAGGGTGTCTCATGGGGTTAAAAAGGGATGTCGTCTAGGTTAATTGGTTCATTTCCGAGGTCGTCCGCTGGAGTCTCTTCTTTCTTTGCACTTTTTGGTGCAGAAGAACTTGAAGATTCTGATTTAGGAGCAGAATAGCTTCCGCTATTTTCGCCGCCAGCGTTTCCGCCAACAAAGTTAAAGTCCTCTACTACAACTTCTACTTTGCTTCGCTTTTGTCCTTCTTGTTCCCAAGTTCTCTGTTGCAAGCGTCCTGAAACTAGAATCGCACTTCCCTTACTCATGTACTGAGTAATGATTTCTGCTGGCTTGCCCCAAGCATTACAGTCAATGTAATCAACTGCTTCCTGTTTCTCGCCGTTCGCGTTATTCCATGTACGGTTTACCGCCAATGAAAAGCTTGCTACTTGCTGCCCGCTTGGTATTGATCGTAATTCCGGATCCCGGGTCAAATTCCCCATCAAGATCACCTTATTAAATCCTCGTGCCATACTACTCCTCCTTTTATAGTTCTTAACCGTTTTACATTTTCATTCTACCACCGACTTGGTTTTACTGCCTATCAACCTTCGATACTTAAAGCGAAGTGCAGGCAAAGCCGAAACGGTGTCGAAGTTGATAGGCAGTAAAACCTATCCTTCGCCTCACCCTACTCGTCTTCTTCATCATCAGATGAATCATCACCTGAGATTGCTATCCGCTTGTCACGGCTAACTTTCATAGCTTCTGCTTTAGCAATAGCTTTCAAGTCTGGCTTGGTGATCAAAAATCGAATTACTTCATCAGTAATGTTCAATACGTTATTCAATTGCCC
>CAZTWI010000006.1:0-12153 GCA_964617685.1 uncultured Candidatus Saccharibacteria bacterium
CAATAGCAATCTGTTGTTTATCACATTTAAACCTTCTCGGATATACCCAATATGATCTTGCATGTTGTTACTTTGCGGCCATTCTTGTCTAAATTCACTCATGATAAATCTCCTTATTTCCTCTTCTTAATTACTTTAGGACGACGGCCCTCTAGCCCGAATATGGCAAATGATAGCGCACCAAGCGCGACTGCTGAACCGTTACGCATCTTTTCAAAGAACTTAACGTCATGCCGCTCATCGGATTGGACCTGGTCTTTAATAATCTGGTTTACGACATTTTTCAATTCATCTGTTGATTCAGCTGTATAACTGTCATTTGTACCGACGATAATCTCGTTATAGGCCGATTCTACCGGTGCGGGAACTTCTGTTCCTAGCGATTCAACTGTCGAGCCAGATTTACCAACTGCAATTACGCTTACACGGTTATTGCCGTCTAGTTCTTCGCCCCTAAGTACAGGTGATTGTTCATTGCCCTGCAGCGTTCCAGCAAAAACTAGAATTTTGTCTGGGTTCAAACCGCCAGCAATGGAAAGTGCTGTTTCTATATCGCCGCCGCCGTTTGCAGCAGATCCTCGCTGGCTGAATACGGATGTATAGTCGGTAAAGTTCTCTATTATGTCTTTTCTGCCTCTTCCGTCTTCTATCATACCCATGTTTTCAGGGGTGGAACCAGCGGCAATAAATGTTACGTCTATTCCGTCAAACTCTAGTTGTTTCAGAGAGTTAACAGTAGCGTTGATGCGATTGCTTGTTTCGCCGTTGCCCATTGCAACATCCTCTGTGTATCCTTCATACCCGGCATCAACAATGACTGCTATAGAATCAATCTCGTTTACTTTCTCGTTCGTGTGCGGATCGGCTGCTTCATATAGGCCGGCGGAAATTACACCGGTAGCCAGCAGGCCGAGAGCTATACCTTTTCGTCTGCCGCGAACTATATTCCTGTGTACTCGTTCTGCTTGATCTGAACCTGCAGGAAACTGAGTATTCTCTATTAAATCATTTGTGGTTCGTTTGTGGCGAATAGCACCAACGATGCCGCCGGCAAGAGCAAGAGTACCGACTACAGCAAGAGTATTATTATCAAAATCAACTTCAGCAAATGGAATAGGCGGCCGAGATACTTCAATATCCGTGCCGGGTATACCAACACCAGCTATTAACTGGCCGCTGTTTGCTTGTAGTGATTCGTAAAATTTCATTACAAGCACTATATTAGCATAGAATTGTAAAAAATGCAAGTATAAGCTTTATTCTGATTTGCTAGACGGATTGTCGGCTTGTTTGTCTGACGGTTCTATTTTAACCTCTAGTCGTTCTTTGGGAAAGCTGAAGCCAAAGGTGCTTCCCTTGCCTTCTTTGGAATCGAATACTATCGAGCCGCCCTGGGCGATAATAACTTTCTTTGCCATAAACAATCCCAACCCTGTTCCATCCGGACGAGCTTTGCGAGCATTATCTGCTCGGTAGAACTTGGTAAATAGTTTCTGTTGTTGTTCTTTAGGAACACCGATTCCAGAATCTTTGACTGTAAATTCTACTGATTTAGAGGTCTCTTTCAGCTCAACGGTAATTTTACCGCCGTTAGGGGTGTAGTATATGGCGTTATCAGTGAAATTCATGATAACCTGGCGCAGCTTCATTTCGTCTAAGGACATAGTTGCGAAGGTTTTTGGCTTTGCAAAGCTAAGAGTTAGGTTTTTGGTACCTGCCCCCTCAATTAACTGATTTATTTCCGATTCCACAACGTCCGGCAGATAAACCGGCTTGGTTTCAATGATAAATTTGCCGGTTTTAAGCCTTGACACATTAAGCAGATCGGAGATGAGATACACCATGCGCTGAGAACTGAAAAACGCCTGTCCAAGCATCTTTTTCTGGGTTTCGTTAATTTCCCCTGCATCGCCCTCTAGAACCATGCTGATATAGCCTTTGATACTCGTAAGCGGCGTTCTAAGCTGGTGCGACGCCATGGAAACGAATTCGTCTTTTGCCTCATCAAGTGCTTTTAACTTCTCGTTTGACTGTTTGAGCTCTTTGGTTGCATCGTCAATTTTCTTCTGCAAAGTGACATTAAACTGCTCAATTTCCTCAAACCGCAGTACGTTTTCTACAGCAATCACTAATTCATTCGCGACAATTTCGACTATTCTTAGGTCTTGCTTAGAGTACGGCGTACCGCTTTTCTTGGCGCCTAAGAATAGATAGCCGATTCCTTTCACATCAAAATCCAAAGTACTTACCAGCCGTGCCATAATCTCGATTTCGTTTTTATCAAGAATGGATTTAAGATGCTTTTCTTTTTCGCTGCCAGTATTCTTATCGTCAACTATCACAACCCTTCTACCTATAAGCGAGGCGATGTCTTGAAGCTTGTCCATTTCAGAGAATTCCGGCTGTCTTCTGTGCGCACCGATTATACGCGACTCAAAATATGAAGTTTCCCTTATGTAGAACGTAACGAAAGAGGTCTTTAGGTTCTCTTGGAGGATAAGGGCGCTTTTTGTCAAAAGTCCCTCAAGATCAACATTTGTGACCAAAGCCTTGTTGAGTTCGTCAATAAGTTCCTGCGATTCATAACTGTCTCTGTAGAATATCCGGCTTGATAAATGATCGAATTCTCTCTTTATCATAAGTAATATTGGAGCCGAGAAAACAGCGATAAACGCATATATTACCTGCTGATTTAAAGATATCTCGGAACTACTGAATATAAAGTGGTTTACGAACGTGATAAGCGCTGCGTACATAAACATAAAGACTGCCACAGTAAGTATGTATGCAGATGTACGGGCAACGAACGATCTTAGGTTAAAAAGTCTGTGTTTGATTATGGCGTAAGCAATGAAGATGTTGAAGGCAAGCACATATAGCGCACTGAAACGAACAAATATTGTTACGTTAAAAAAGCTAGGCAGAATAAAATTAGTAATAGGGACAATAACCCACAAAACGATAAGCCCGTACATTAACCATCGCTTTTGCGATTCTGACGTTTTGAGTTTGGAGTTTTTTATAAATCCTCTTATGACGGAATAGAGAGCGTGAAGCATGAATAAACTGATTAGCGGAGCCACTACAGTATTGCCTTCGCTGAAATCTTTCACAACAAAGCCGCTTGCAATTAAGAATATTAGAAGTGTGGATAAAATTATATACAGCGTGTTTTGTTTGAATACTTTCTTGGGGTTATGCGATCCATAACTAGAAAGAAACAAGTAAAGAAGCGTGTTTTGCACCACAACTGCAATAAATATTAGTTTAACTATTATGAGCGATTCTTGATCAGTGGTTACTCTGAGTGAAAAGTAATTCGCGACTGACCATAGAAAAAGAATTACTGATAAGAGCGAGAAAAGGATATTGGTGACGCTGCTGGCTTTTCTTGAAAGCACGGCGAAACCAATCAACAGGCTTGCGCAGCTAGCAACAATCAAGATAAAAGTTTCTGCAAATCCCACCTAAAAATTAACTCCTTGTAATGATTTTATAAGGTTTTCGAGTTGTATGATAGACTGGTTTTTTTGTATCGCTGATTCTAAAAAATATTACCGGCGAGTCAGAAGAGTTTTTTTGCAGAGATTTAAGGACTTCCACAGAAGATCTATCTTCTATAATTGCAGCTAGCGGTGTCAGGGAAAGACCGTGATGCGAGGCAAGCAGGCTCAAATTTTCTAAGATTCTACCTGATTCAATCAGAGATAGTTTGTCTTTTTTGCCGGCTGAAATAAATCCAACTGCAGAGCTGCAAGCCACCAAATTTTTGTACTTTAAAGCCATTTTATCAAGTACCTTCGGGCTGACTTTAAGTGCAAATTTACCTATCGCCAGCTTCGGTCGGGTAAGCCCGCTTGAGCGGCTGTTCATGCCGTCTTTGTGTTTAGATCGAAGCTTCATCCAAGAACTAAGTTCTCTCGCGAAGTATTTATTATTTTTATATTTTCTGGAAGCTTCATACTGCAGGGTTGCTAAATTATTAATTATTTCACGATCATTTGAGATAAAGGTTACACCTCTGGATTTTGAAAGCTCATTCAAAGTGTTGCCGTTCATTTTTCTACTTTCAAAAACTCTTTTCTCTGAATAGCGCCTGTTTACCTCGTTCAAAAGGTCTGTTTTGGCGTCATTTGATTGTTTGTTTACCAAATTAATTTTCGCGTTGGTAATTTCAACTTGGGTTTCATAACCGTAATGAGCTGAACATACGGAGAAGTTTTCTATGAATCCCCCTATAGAAATCCATTTGTAGAAATTTTCCGGGTCTGCGTGGCGGATATTTCTGTCAATATCGAACAGTTCAACTTTGTTGTCTTGAAGTTTTACTTCCCAAGGCTGTGAATTATGAGTAGAAGGCGCTAGCAAACCTGCCTTGATTGACAGCTCGTATACTTCTTCTAGAGATGATGCTTCGACTTTTAACTCTTCGTGCCAAGGGTTTTTCACTTTCATTTTTCAAACGAATCTTTCAAATCCGCCCTATATCTACCACTTTTAAGCTCTGGACCGATAATTATCCGTCTTGCAACGTAGGGAGCAATTCCGCCGTCTAAAGCAACTGTACTATATAACTGTGGCCGGCCTACTAGATTCTTTCCTATTTGCTGCAAAGTGTTTAATGCTCTTTCGCTAATCATATCTCTGTCAACTAAACTAACAGAGAGTTGCTTCATCAAATCACTGTTTACTTCTTTGGCTTGTTCAATTTCAGCTATAACTTCGGCTACTACATTACCGTTAAATATATCCACATCCTCGCTGTCATGACGCTCCACATCAATAAGCACACCATCACCAAGGTTTGTCAACATAACGTATGCTTTTTTGTTATTTTTTGCATGATTTCTTAAGCCAACTTTCATTTTGAAATCATCAATCTCTTCAAAAATTATAGTCGTTTCATCTGTAATAAAGTTACTTGTGTTGTCGGTTGTGATTGGTTCTTCTATTACAGTGATTTTTAAGAAAGGATTCATCTCAAGTGCTCTACGTTTCGCAACAAGCGCTTTGTTCAGGCCTACATCCAGGACAGTAGCTTGAACTCGATTCAAATTGCTTGTAGAAAAATTATCAAAATCTGAAATTATTATATGCCTGGATATTCCAGTTCCAACTAGACCGTAAAGTATTGAACTACCCACTGACATACCTGCTATTGAAATTGAGCTATCATAATAAAGTTTTTTTTGTTCTTCGGTTGTAATTAAAAGCTGGTTCCTGTTCGTTTTAATCTCAAAAAATATATCTTCTGGAACTAACTCAAGTACCAAATTTCGCCACGGAAAAAAGGCGTAGACAGGATGAATCTCCTCTTTTAAGCCGCTTGTTGCCTTGTCCAACGATTCGCCTTCGGAAAGAGAAGGGTTTCTTATTTCAGCGAGCTCAGACAACTGTTCATTGAAAACACTTGTACTCGAAGCCCCTTCGGGCAACTCGCCAGCCTGCAGAAACTCTACTTCTTCACCCATTTTTGTTTGGCTCCTGGCTTAAAATATTCTATATCTTCATAATTCTTCAGGATAATATGCGGTTTAACTACTTCTTCACCAAGCGACGAACAAGTTTGGCGGTACTCAGAACTACTATCAAGTAAATAGCTGTGTATAGTGTTTTGGATATCAGTTATTCTTGGTGAATTTTGATCTATCTCAGGGCGAAGCTCTATATACAAATCAAGTCGCTGTCTGCCGTCATTATAGATAACTTCCGCAGTAAATTTACCAGTAACAATTGATTCGATAGCAGTGTCAATTAGGGCTTTCCTAATTACTTCAGGATACACTTGAAACGCATAATAGCTCACAGAAAAATCAGCACGCTCGTACACAAACACGAACGGTAGATTCCAAATAGTTGAAGATATGCCGACATTTTCTGCTTCTTGTTCTAAATCAATTCCATATTTGCTGAATAAAGCTTCAATGTCACTTTTCAAGCGAACTCCGCCTTTATCTTTCAAATCATAACGAATCATTGGATAGCCAGTTTTTGCCGTGCAATACAGTCTGCCGTCAACTTCCTCAAAATAAAATAAGCGCGGATCAAATTGTGTAAGCGTTGGAGTTCTTGCTTCCTCGCCGAATAATTCTTTGAAGAGTTCCTTATTCTTATATGCCAGCCGGCGAATTAGAATAGAGTATGGAGTTTCATGGGCCATTGTCCCAAGATCTACTGTTCCATAATGGTTCAAAGTATCTAGATAAGGATTGATCCCTGTTTTTTCAGACAAATAATCTCTAAATTCTTCGCTAAATGCCTCGGCAGAGAAAATAAACTTAACAGGTAGTTCTTTCCAGTCAATTCCCTCTGCAGCACCGTCGTCCAAGATATCTTTCAGGAATGGAGCATAAGAACCGATTAGAATTTGATCAAACTCACTTCCAATATTTTTAACTGCTCTTATTACTTCTGTTTTGATAATTCCTGGATTGATAATGCTAAGATTGTCGCTCTTTTTCATCACTTCGTTTATTGCTGAGTATGTAAAGACGCCGCCAATCCATATGCCCATAGGAAAAGCATTAATATAAAGTGTATGTTTTTTGTCAATTTGAAAATTAGTTATCAGATAAGCTTCTGCGCTTGAGGCATAAACTAAATCCTGGTAATGATCTCTTGGAAAATAAAAAGGCTCTCCAGTAGAACCGGATGTAGCTGATATATTCCAGCTAAAATTAGAGAATGAACCTCCTGGAACAAGTTCTGATCGGGTGTATTTTTTCAGATATTCTTGTTTTTCCGTTGGTGGAAGCGATTTGAAATCGTCAATTGTTTGACAAGAATCCGGCAGTGAACCGGTGTTTTTTTCTACATAGTCTCTATAGGCGGCTACATTCTGAAGTGCATTTTCTGCCTCATTGCAGACTAATACTGTTGCCTGATCTATAATTTCTTGTTCAGACTTATTCGAATAGTCACCTAATATATTACGAAGTTCGCTTAGAGCTAGCATATTAACTCTAGTATGCAGTTTCTTTACTTATTTTACTAGTTACATTATGATAAACGCAGAAGTAGACAAACAAAAATATGCAAAAAAGAATATCTGATCGACTTGAAGCCTTTGATAGCAGTATCTTCAGGGAAGTTTTCCTGAAGCAGCAAGCACTAAAAGATCCAATTGATTTGAGTGTTGGTATCCCAGAGGATATGACCCCTCTGCATGTAAAAGCAGCTGGCATCCATGCTATTACAAATGATAAAACTGGGTACACACCAGCGAACGGCCTTCCCGAGTTACGCGAGGAAATCAGAAAAAAATTAATTCGTGAAAATAATATCCATGTTGATATTAACCGAATAACTACCGTACCTGGTCTAACTACTGGACAACTGTTGGTCTATATGAGCATCCTTGACCCAGGCGACGAAATTATAGTAATGGATCCTGGCTATCCACCGTATATTCAACTTGCTAAAGCTTTGGGAGCTGACGTTATGCCAGTCTTGACACTGCCTTCGTTTCAGCTGGATATTCCAGAAATTGAGGCCAGTATTACAAATAAAACTAAGGCGATAGTGGTAAATTCACCCAATAATCCAACTGGTGCGGTTTATCCAGAGAAAGATTTGAGAAAACTTGCTGAAATTGCTGAACGCCACAATGTGTATGTTATATCAGATGAAATTTATGAACACTTCGTCTATGAGGGCTCGCACTTCAGTATTGGAAGCATTTATGCCGACACAATAACGATGCACGGTTTTTCTAAAGAGTACTCGATGACAGGTTGGAGACTTGGATATATCACGGGACCACTTGATGTAATTGAGGCTGTTAATGAGCTTCAGCAATATGCTGTGTTCTCTTCGTCCAGCATTGCACAACATGCTGCTCTTGAGGCTATAAAATCTATCCATGACGTTAAGCAAAAATACTTGAAAAAAAGAAATTTGGTAATCAAATCACTTAAAGACTGTGGTTTAGAAATTACCGGTGGTGACGGAAGTTATTATGTGTTCTTTAAAGCTCCCAATGATATGACAGATTTAGAATTTGCTGATATTGCACTCAATCACAACTTAATTATTATCCCCGGGCGAGCTTTTTCAAGCAGACATGGATTCGTGCGCGTATCTTACGGTGCACCAATGAGCGTGGTAGAAAATGGTATGAAAATCATCTGCGACATAATAAATATGCTTAAATAGACATATGAGTAAAATTGCGATTGTTGAAGACGACTCGGCTATCAGCCAGATGTATCGAATCAAGTTCGAGGCCGAGGGCTACACTGTTGAAACTGCCGAAAACGGCAAGCTAGGACTGGCTTTGATTGAAGAAATGAAGCCGGATATTATATTGCTTGATCTGATGATGCCGGAAATGGACGGCGAGGAAATGCTCACCAAACTCCGTGCAACTGCTTGGGGTAAGAATATTAAAGTTATTATCCTAACCAATATGGGGGAATCAGAGGCACCGGCAAGTATCAAAGAGATGAACGTAGAAGCCTTTATACTTAAAGCAAATATGACGCCACGACAAGTTGCCGAGCTTGTGAAAGAACATCTGAAATAACTGACTCTGGAACCAAAAACACGTATACTAAGAACTAATGATCGGACAAAAGTTTACATTTACTGAAGCAGGTTGGGACAGTGACCGGCACGAAGCATTTTTCTGCTACCGAATCACAACTGATGAACGTGTTTTTGATCTGAAGGAAAGGCTCATATTTCCCGTTTCTATTCCCGAATCAGTAGAAACTGAAAAATTACTTCGAGCCCTACATCTAAGCCTTGGCATTAGCTATTACAAATCTTTTATTCCACCAGAAATTGAACAGCCATACAAAATGACTGCTGTTGAAGCTGACTTCTGGAACACTATCTACCGAAACGGACTGGGAGAGTTTCTATACAAAAATAAACTTTCGGGCGATAGACTAGCAAAGTTTAAAGAACAAGACGGTTTAGATACAAATATGCAAACAATAGAAGCTTGGCGCGACACAGCTATGCTGGGTATTGGCGGCGGTAAAGATTCAATTGTTGCCGGGGAATTGCTAAAAGAAGCCGGAATTGATTTGGAAGGTTTTGTGTTGGCGACTAATGACAATTTAGGCCAAACCAAAGCCGTGTCTGATGTCATGAGAGTTAATCTAAATGTAATCAAAAGGTCAATTGATCCGCAGATATTTGAAATTAATGAGATGCCAGGATCATATAACGGCCACGTGCCGATATCTGTAATTTTTGCTTTTTGCGGGACGCTTCTGGCAACTGCCACTGGAAGTCGTTTTGTAGTGGTTGCCAATGAAGCAAGCGCTAGCATCCCGCAAACCACTTGGGAAAATCAAAATATAAACCACCAGTGGAGCAAATCAATAGAATTTGAAAGATTGTTTCAGGATTACTTGCGGGCTTATGTATCGCCTGAACTTCGCTATTTCAGCGCAGTCCGCCCCTTGAGTTCGGTTACTATTTCTAAAATATTTTCTGGATATCCAGACTATTTTGAAGTTTTTACAAGCGATAATAGTGTGCTTAAGATTAAGCAGGAAGCCCGTCTGCATCCAAGATGGAATCCTAGCAGTACCAAATCACTCAGCAGTTTCATACTTTTGGCTCCATGGATGAGCGATGAAGATTTGTTTCGAACATTCGGACAAAATTTTCTGGACAATGCAGACTTAGAAGAGATGTGCGGAGCGCTTCTGGGTGAGAATGGGCAGATAGTTTTGGACTGCGTCGGTACTCAAGACGAACTAAAGGCCTCCATGAATGAATTAATAAACCAAAACAGGTTTCCTGATTCAAAATTATTGAACTATACTAAACATAAGCAGTTACTTGATGAGGCAAATCCTATATCTGGTTTTGCGAAATTCGATGAACACGTTATACCCGATCAAATTGCACAGAAAATAATACCAATCATGGAAAGTAAAATATGAATTTCAGCCTTCCAGAATTCGATAACAAGCACGTTGTTTTTATTGGCGAAGGCCTTGAATGGAAAAGTTTTGAAACATTTATTCAAGCTAACGGCGTAAACTTACAATCTCTAAAATCGATATTTATCACCCCTCAAAATACGAAGGAATATAATAAGGAATTAGAATCCCTAGACCCAGAGCAGTACACTATAGTCAAAACGGCCGGCTATCCAGGCAACCTTTTGAGCGTGAAATACACTACGCCCACAAAAGTTTTCTTTGAGTGCACAAAACAGCTTGGCGCCAAAACTGTGGGAGTCACAGGAACAAAAGGCAAAAGCACCACGGCAAGTTTAATTGCTCATGTCTTGAAAAATTCAGGTCTTCCGGCTCTCTTGGGGGGAAACATCGGCGTACCAATGCTCGATTTGCTTTCGCAGGCAGATGAGCACTCTATTTTTGTTTTGGAACTTTCCAGCTATCAGCTTGCTGAGTTAGATGTTAGTCCGGATTTCGCTGTTATTACGAATTTATACCGCGATCACATTGATTATCATGGAAGTTTGGAAAATTACTGGGAAGCAAAACATAACATTGTGCGGTTTATGAACTCCACTAATACTGTGGTTTTTAATCCGCAAACTGAAATTATCTTTCACTGGCTTGCAGAAAACGGTGCAAAAGGTCTGCAAATTGACCCGAACGAAGCAGTGGATATGACTCAGAGCCAGCTGATAGGCGAACATAATAAATTGAATTATTTAGTGGCCAGAACGATCGCACTAGAACTTGGGGCTGATAGATTTGCCTGCCAAAGCGGACTGAAAACTTTTAAGCCAATACCGCACAGGCTGGAAAAAGTCCGCACTATCAGAGGCATAACCTATATTGATGATGCGATCGCTTCGCAACCCGAAGCCGCAATTGCCGGTATAACTGCCTGTATACGCGAGGTTGGACCTGTAGGCTGTGTGTTATTGGGCGGTCAAGACAGGGATTATGACTTTACAGAACTTGCCAAGCTGCTGTACACTTTGATGATTCCAAAATTAGTGCTCTTCCCTGACACAGGCGTAAAGATTAAAGCTCTGTTCCCAGAACACTACACCCCTGAAATATTTGAAACAACTGATATGACGCAAGCAGTAAAGTGGACCGCAGAACATGTCCCAAGCGGCAGCGTCTGCTTGCTATCTACCGCCAGCCCAAGCTATTCACTCTGGAAAGACTTCGAAGAAAAAGGCGATTTGTTTCAAAAAGCTGTTATGGAATTATCTAATTAGTATTAGCTGTGTCTTCTAGAAGAGGTAATGACATTTTCGAACAATGCACATACGGTTAGCGGGCCTACTCCGCCTTTGGTCGGTGTCAGAATCAAATCATCACGATCATAAACTGTTGGGTGTAGATCTCCGACAGTCTTGCCGTCTTCACTTGCAACACCAGCATCTACTACAACAGCTCCGGATTTAAGCATTTCAGGATAGATTATTGCCGGGCTTCCAGTAGCCGTGATAATAACATCTGCAGATTTAATAACTTCTTCCAATTTATCAGTATTTCTATCAGTCACAACCACGTCCAACCCAGCTTCTGATAGTTGTTTGTAGAGCGGAGCGCCAACCAATTTTCCCTGTCCCACCAGAACAATCCTTTTATTTTCAAGTTTCACGTCATAACCAGCAAGTAGCCACATAATTGCCATAGGGGTGGCGGGTTCGAATGACGGATTTACACCTAAAGCGTCGACATCTTTTTCGGGCGCAACCGCATTCAAAATGTTTTCTGTTTCACTCGGATCGTTTAGGGGTAATTGAACAATTATTCCATGAACGGACTTGTCATTATTAAGTTTACCAATTAAAGGTACTGCTTCTGGTTGCTCAACAAAGTGAACGTCAACATCGACTTGTATATCTGAACCATAGGTTTTTTTTAGGCGTACATAAGTATTGATTACCGGATCATCTTTGGTTTGGATAATTGCAAGTTTTGGCTGAATTTTGGCTGCTTGAATTAGCCCGCGGACAGCTTTTGCTTGTCGCTCTTTAATAAATCCAGCAAGTTCCGAACCGTTTAATGTTTTCATCAAAGAACATTGTAACAGTTACAAGGTCAGATTCAGATCTAATTTGGTCTTCTAGCCTCTAGCTTCACCGACTGCGTTAGTGTTGAAGTCAACGTTGTCTGCATATACTTGCCAGGCTGCTATCTGAGATTCGGTAAGCTGGCCTGCCTTTTCAACCCACTCGCTTACTGTGTTTACATC
>CAZTWI010000006.1:12163-12749 GCA_964617685.1 uncultured Candidatus Saccharibacteria bacterium
TACATCTATACTGACTTCTTGGCCTAATGCTAGTTCTGGAGAGCCGGCAGCTTTGGTTAGATTTGTTTCTACAAACACTATTTGTGCGCCGCTCAAGTTCGTATCAGTTTGGATCCCGTAAGTCTGAACCGCTTTGCGAGCCATTTTTGTATAAGAATCTCCACTTTGAGCGACATAATTGTAAGCCTCTGATGTTACCCCTGTCGCTTCTTCACTCTCCGCAGACTCTTCTGTTGTCTCTACTTGAGTAGTGGTAGTATCTTGGGTTGTCTCTTCATCACCATCTTGCGCTGATACTATTGAAGTGAATCCCACCATTACAATCATTATTGCAACAATGCCTAAAATTAAACTCACATTTAGTAGTTTTGCTGTTTTCATCTTTATACCCTCTATTCCCCACCACTGTTAAATGATTATGTTAACAGTATATATATTTACTTGTTATGTTTGCAAGTCGGTAGTATTCAGGTATAAGTTTCACCCCTGTATTTTACTGTTAAACTATGTTAAAATTACATTCTTGCACCCGTAGCTCAGCGGATTAGAGCACTGGTCTTCGGAACCAGGTGTCGCACGTTCGAAT
>CAZTWI010000006.1:12759-15573 GCA_964617685.1 uncultured Candidatus Saccharibacteria bacterium
GCACCCGGCACGATTCGAACGTGCCGGGTGCACCAAATTAAAACGACTCAGTTTTTGGCTGGGTCTTTTTATTTCCCTTCAATTGATACGTTTGGAAGAATTTTATCAAGCCATTTTGGTATCCACCAGGCAGATTTTCCTGCCAATGACATTACAGCCGGAACTATAGTCATTCGTACAATAAATGCATCAACCAGCACTCCAAAAGCTAGTGCAAATCCCATCATTTGAATCATCTGTTCGTGGTGGGTTATAAATCCGGCAAATACCGAAATCATGATTATAGCCGCGGCGGTCACTACGCGGGATCCGTAGATAAAACCATCAACAACAGCAGCTTTTGGATCATCCTTATTGTCATGAACATAAGATTCCCGCATACTGGATACTAGGAAGAATTCGTAATCCATAGCTAGTCCGAATACGATTCCAATAACGATTATCGGCAGAAAACTAACTACTGGCACTGGATCAAACAAACCAAACCAGCTCCACTGGAACATGGCAACAAGAGCACCGAAGGTTGCGGCAATAGTTAGCAAGAAACCAAGAGTCGCTTTGATTGGTATTACAATTGAGCGGAAGACAAGTACAAGCAGTAGAATGGATAATCCTACAACCACAACTAAATATCGTGGAAGCGCTTGCGCTAACTTCTGATCTATATCAATAAGCAAAGCAACCGAACCAGTTAGTACGATAGTGGTGTCTGGAGTAGCAATTTGATCGGCGTTTTTGCGAAGGCTGTTTACAAGATCTTTGGTTCTTTGATCAGATGGACCTGTTTCTGGAATTACTTGAACTATAGCAGTCTTGCCATCCTCACTTACACCGCCGAACATAGCTACACTGACACCTTCTGTCTGCATGAAATTACCCGTAATCTGACCAACGGTGGATTGAAGTCCTTCGGCATCTAGACCTTCAGGTAAACTTACTACCGCTAGTATCGGTCCGCTAAATCCGGGACCAAAACCTTCACTGACCAAATCATAGGCTTTTCTTTCCGTGCTGTTTATATCAGCCGTATTATCGCCAGGAAATCCAAGCTGTAAGTCCCGAAGAGGCAAAGCAATTAAGATTAACAGTGAAACACCAAAAAATATTGGAATAAACGGCTTACTAACAACAAACGAACCCCAGCGATAAGCAAGCGACTTACGTAACTGCACAGGTGTTTCTTCCGCTTTACGTTTGGCAAGCAATTTCTGTTGTTTTTTGCTTAGAATCTTGTTGCCTGCAAACCCAAGAAGAGCAGGTGTTAATGTTACCGCGACCACTGACGCAACAGCTACTGTACCGGCTGCAGCCAGTCCCATTGTCGTGACAAACGGGATGCCGATTACGCTAAGAGCTGACAGGGCTATTACTACAGTCAGAGCCGCAAAAATAACTGCATTACCGGCAGTACTTATCGCCCTACTGGCTGCTTTCTCTACAGACAATCCGTCCATCAAATATTTACGGTGTCTGGTAATTATGAACAGTGAATAATCTATGCCAACTGCAAGCCCTAGCATAATAGCTAGGGTTGGAGTCGTTGCATTAATATCCACAAAATAACTCGATGCAAATATTGCTGACACACCTACGCCAACCCCAATAAATGCTGTAATGAGCGGCATTCCTGCTGCAAATAATGCGCCGAAAGTAATTGCCAGAGTGAGAGCAGCAACCCCTACGCCAACCAGTTCTCCAATACCGAGTATCTGACCTGGTGTTCGGGCAATAATATCCCCGCCGCTTTCAGCTTGCAACCCTGAATCCCGTGCTTCATCAAGTATCTGGTGTATGTTATCAGCTAGATTCTCATCTACTTCGGAAAAACCCACTAACAATTGAACTTGACTTAAAGCAATCCTGCCGTTCTGGGAAACAGCCCGCGTTTGAAACGGATTAGTTGCTACTGCAACATCTTCAATTTCGCCGACTTTATTTAGAGTATCAGCTATAACATTTTGATAATCTGACAGTTGCTGACCTTCGGGCACAGCAAAAACTATTCTACCTGAACCTCCCGATGCCTGTGGAAATTTTTCTGATAGCTGATCGAAAGCAAGCTGTGATTCTGTGCCTGGAATGCTTAATGCATCTTCGGCAGGTTTTTGAAACGCAATCATCAGAGAAATTGAACCAACCAAAATTAAAACCCAGATTATCACTATTAGTACCCGCTGTCTAAAAGCAAAATTACCAAGACTATACAATTTATCCGACACTATATTCCCCTAATGATTATTTGCCTGAATCGTATCAGTTCAATTATGTATTTGCAAATAACAGCTTGACATAACAACCCGCATGAGCCAAAGTGATTTTAAGTTAGTAAAGGAAGAATATGGCACGAGAAAAAATGGATTTAGCTGAAGCGAGAAGGATCGCCAGAACATTTAAGCTACTGGTGCTTATGGCACTTGGCATGATAGGAATCGGCACAACCTATTTCCATTTCGCCGAAGACTGGTCATGGATAGATTCGCTATATTTTTGCGTCGTGAGCTTAACTACAGTCGGCTACGGGGATATAACTCCTGAATCACAAGGAGCAAGACTTTTTACGGTGTTCTACTTGTTAATAGGCATAGGAATCATAGCGGCATTTGTGAATAATTTATTTAAAGGCGTGGTTGCTAGACGCGAAATAAAAAGCCATAAAGACGACCTATAAATATAATACTGCTGTTGAGAAGTTGATTTTTAGCAATAACAGAGGTATAATTACCTCTGTTATTTTTTTGCGGGCCAGTAGCTCAGCTGGTTAGAGCACCTGCCTCTTAAGCAGGGTGTCCCGGGTTCAAGTCCCGGCTGGCCCTC
>CAZTWI010000007.1:0-2438 GCA_964617685.1 uncultured Candidatus Saccharibacteria bacterium
TTGATGATCCTAGGGAAGAGATTAGGCTTGGTCTAGTAGGTGTTTATGCTGATACATTGCGCGGCGGGCTGGAATTACTCGGAATTGATGCTCCTGAGTCAATGTAGTCTTAAAAGTGCTTGTGCTAATGCTTTTGGTACGGCACAATATAGTTAATGGGCAAAAGAGTTTTATTACTATATCCAAATCAGTTGTTTGCTGTTGAAAACCTACCCAAAGACATTGATCAGATTATTCTTATCGAAGAGCCTTTATTGTTTGGCCGGGACCAACAGTATCCAATGTTTATGCATAAGCAGAAGCTAGTCTTCTTGAGAGCCAGCATGCGACGCTATATAGAAGAACAGCTTTGGCCTGCCGGCTACCAAGTTGATTATATTGAGTTTCATCAAATGAATGAGTCGGGCGATATCGTTAATTCGCTGCGGGATTTTGAAGCAGTTGTATTTTTTGATTTGAGTGATGATGTTTTACAAAGAAGAGTTACTTCGGCGATTGAAGGACTAGAAAACCCGCCAGCAGTTGAAGTGCTTGAATCCCCTAATTTCTATTTGAGCAGACAAGAATTGAAAAATTTCTTTGCTGATAAACAAAAATCTACATTCGTGAAGTTTTATCAGTGGCAAAGAGAAAGATTCAACATTTTGATTGATCAAAAAACCTATAAGCCAATTGGCGGGCATTTGAGTTTTGACAGTGAAGCTCGCAAGCGGCTTCCCAAAGACCATGTGCTTCCAAGCTTTCAGGTGTATGGTTCGAACAAATTTGTTTCAGAAGCCAAGGAATACGTAACTCGCTATTTTCCTGAAAATCCGGGCAGTTTTGATGATTTCCCGTGGCCGACTAGCCATCAAGAGTCGCTTGACTGGCTTAAAGTGTTCTTGGAAGGAAGGCTGGATGATTTTGGTGTTTACGAGGACGCAATTGATGGAGCTGCGCCTTGGGTGTACCACAGCGGATTGTCGCCTCTGTTGAATTCAGGCTTGTTGCAGCCAAAGGAAGTCGTGCAATATGCGCTGGAGCGTCATGCGCATAGTCCTGTTTCTCTGGGTAGTTTAGAGAGTTTTATCAGGCAGGTGATCGGCTGGCGGGAATATATGCGAGGCATTTATATAAAGCAGCATGTCCAAGTAAGAACGAGTAATAGTTTTGGTCATAATAGATTGCTCACTGAAGATTGGTACAAAGGAACCACTGGAATAAAACCCGTTGATGATGTCATTCATAAAGTACTAGCCAGAGGCTATGTGCATCATGTCGAGAGGTTAATGATAGTTGGAAATATAATGCTGCTATGCGATTTTCATCCCACGGAAGTTTATCGCTGGTTTATGGAGATGTTCGTAGACTCCTATGATTGGGTTGTAGTGCCGAATGTTTATATCATGAGCCAGCTTGCGGATGGAGGCGGAATTATAAATAAACCTTATGTGACCACTTCTAATTACATTCTGAAAATGAGCCATTATGAACATGAAGACTGGTGCGATGTGTGGGACGGTCTTTATTGGCGCTTTATCGAAAAGAACAAGGAACGCTTTGCAAAAAATCAAAATATGAGTAAAACGATTTCTACTTGGGAAAAAATGAGCGAAAATCGCAAGCGCGTAATTAGTTATAGAGCCGAAGATTTTCTTAAATCAAAAACCGCTCTGTAGTAAAGAACCGGTATCTGCTACTATTGGTCCCAGAGTAAAATAAAGAGAGTAATTATGTTAAAAACTGCGCATAGCGCCATTAAGAAAGCCGCCCTTAACTTAGATCTAACCATTGAGCAATTAGAAAATCTTATTGAACTAGAAGCTGCTCATGAGTTCGATGTTATCCTGAAAAATGGCAAAAGCTACAAAGGTTTTCGGATGCAGCACAGTAGCACGCGTGGTCCTTATAAAGGCGGCATACGTTTTCATCCTGAGGTAAATTTTGATGAGATAAGAGCTTTAGCTACTTTAATGTCTCTCAAAACAGCCTTAATTGATCTGCCTTTGGGCGGTGGAAAAGGCGGGGTTGTAGTTAATCCAAAAGAGCTGACTGCAGAAGAAATTGAGGAATTATCCAGAACATATGTTCAAAAATTAGCTAAACATATCGGTCCGACCAAAGATATACCGGCGCCTGACGTTAATACAAATTCGCAAATTATGGATTGGATGGTTGATGAATACTCCAAGATTACCGGAGATACAACCAAAGCAAGTTTCACCGGAAAAAGCCTGCAAAATGGCGGAAGCTTAGGACGGGATTCCGCAACCGGGCAGGGTGGCTTATATGTACTTGAAACTGTTATCGAATCCATGGATAGATTGAATGAGGATTTTACCTATGCAGTTGAAGGTTTTGGAAATGTCGGCGCGTTTTTTGCAGAACTTTTGCAGGACAGATTTCCAAGCTGGAAGCTGGTCTGCGTAAGCGACTCGAGCGGCGGAATAGTTTCCACG
>CAZTWI010000007.1:2448-15109 GCA_964617685.1 uncultured Candidatus Saccharibacteria bacterium
GTTTCCACGGACGGTTTGGACGCCCACGAACTAGCAGAATTCAAGAAACAAGGCGGTAGTTTCTCTGATTATAAAAAAGACAAGATCACACATATAAAAAGCGCAGAAATAATTTCTTCTGATGTCTCGATTCTAGTATTAGCAGCATTGGGCGAAGTTGTGAATGCAGAAAACTCAAATTCTATTCAATCAGAAATTGTCATGGAGCTCTCTAATGGTCCGGTTGATATGCAAGCTCAGATAGAACTAGCTGGCAGAGGAGTAGTTGTAATTCCCGATATTCTAGCGAACGCTGGAGGCGTGGTTGTGAGTTATCTTGAGTGGCTCCAGAATATGCAAGATGAGCATTGGCCGCTGGAAGTAGTGAACGACAAACTTCAAAAATACATGATCAAGGCGGCTAAAGATGTTCTGTACAGGGCTGACAAAGATGTCGTAGATTTAAAAGATGCAGCATTCCTTGTAGCTGTAGAACGGCTTGTGTCAGCGTAGTATACTCTAAAGCAGGAGGAGTATTTATGAAAAAGTTTCTTAAAGAGTTCAGTGATTTTGTTAGAGAACAAGGGGTTGTAGGTTTAGCTGTAGGACTTGCTATAGGTCTGCAGGCAACCGGAGCAGTTGCGTCTATTGTTGATAATTTTATTGATCCGCTAGTTGGATTGATTCTGAATGGAACAGATCTTTCCAGTATATCCACAACCATTACTCGGGGCGGTCAGGAATTAGTTTTTGGATGGGGCATCATAATTAATTCTTTAATAACACTCATTGCCACTGCTTTTGTAATATTTTTTGTTATACAGAAAACAGGATTAACAAAACTAGACAAAGCCAAAAAATAACACTGCATAGGCGTGTTGAGACGCACCGTTTTTAGCAGTATATAATTATTGTTATGGCTGCACAGCAAAATCCGAATCTGACAGAAGATCAGAAAAAAGTCTTGTTTGAAAAGGCTACAGAAGCTCCGTTTACAGGAACGTTGCTACAGAATAATAAATCAGGCGGCTATGCTTGTGCGAATTGCCGGCAGGTATTATTTGATTCAGAGTCAAAATTTGACAGCGGTTCGGGCTGGCCAAGTTTTTATGATGTTAAAGACAAGAAGGCGATCAGACTAATTGAAGATACTTCGCATGGTATGCAAAGAGTTGAGATAACCTGTGCTAACTGCGGTGCGCATATGGGCCACGTCTTTAATGACGGGCCGCCTGAAAAAACCGGTATGAGATTCTGTATTAATTCGCTTTCTCTTGATTTTATACAAAATAAACAGAAAGACTAGCAATACAGGTCTGTTTTAGTTCATACTAGTAATTGTCAGTAGGAGGCATCACAAGCAAGTGTACTCACTTACAACAAACACTAGTCTGACCTTTGTTATGGAAGGCGCAGAACAAGTTTTGGCTTTTAGAGCTAAAGTTTCAGTTGAAAAAGTAAATATTATTTCAGTAAATTGGTACGAAAAATTTAATAACTGGCCCGATTTGCAAATCCGCATGCCGGGAAGCTACTTGCCCTCATGGATTATGTCCGGCAGCTATTGGAATGAAGAGGGCTGGGATTTTGTACTGGCTAAAAAACCAAAAGGATTTATGCGGCCGGTGTTATTCAATGTTTTAATGGTTGAGACAGGCCAGTCCCGTTACAAAAGAATAATCATTGGAATGGATAAGCAGAAGGCTAAAGAAATTATTGACTGGTGGAAGCACTGAACTTTCAAATCCGCAACCCAAGTAAAAGTCTGTTCCGCTAAAGCCATAAAGTAAAAATCTGATAGAAATAGTTCCAAGGACATCATTTAATCTAATAGATTGTAATTGCCAAGGCTGCTAGGGCCGGGTAAACTACTACTAAATGAGCAAAGAAAAATTCAAGCCAAGTAAATTCTTGTGGATTGATTTGGAGATGACAGGATTAATTCCCGAACAAGATCTTATCTTAGAAGTTGCCGCTGAAATCACCGGAACTGATTTAGAAACAATTGACTCCTACGAATCTCGAATACAGCATGACAGGGAATTAGTGCTCAGACGAATGCAAGAGAATGCCTGGTGGAAAGATTTTCCGGAAAATAGGGATGATTTTGTAAATGGTTTACCGAACGCAAAAACTATCCAAGCAGTCGAGAAAGAATTAGTTGCTTTTGTGGACCACCATTTTGGCAAAGAGCCTGCCGTACTAGCAGGAAATTCAATTCAGAGCGATAGAGTATTTATAAAACAGTGGATGCCGGAGCTGGAACTAAGACTGCATTATCGCATGCTGGATGTAACGTCGTGGAAAATGATTATGGAAACGATCTACGGCGTCGAATTTGAAAAACCGGAAGTCCATAGAGCTTACGAAGATATTCAAGCCAGTATTGCCGAACTGCAGTATTATTTGGAATGGTTTAGAGAGAACGGTAATGACGCATAAAGAAATTGAACAATATATTTTGAGCCTGCCAAATACAAAGCTGGACTATCCTTTCGGCAAAGATACAGCTGTCTATAAAGTGCTAGTCGGGGAAGAAGACAAAATGTTTGCATTAATCGCAGAGAAAAGCGATCCGCTATCCATAAGTTTGAAATGTGATCCGCAGTTAGCTAAATTGCTCCGCGAAAAATACGAGACGGTACTGGAAGGTTATCATTTAAACAAAAAACACTGGAATACCATCCTGCTAACCGGCCAATTACCTAAGGAAGAAATAGACGGGCTGATTCTGCATAGTTATAATTTAGTAACCAAGAACCCGGGTTCAATTCCGGAATTTTCCTAAAGAGAACTGTCTATTTTTTATGCGCCTTCATAAATAACGATATTTATATTTGCATTCTCTAGGACTGATTTCTCGTCCTTATTAGAGGTATTGTTGTATGTCTTTTCCAGTTCTGTCTGATAGACAGAGAACAAGCTATCTAACTGTTCAATAATTTCGGAATCAAAATTATTTGATACAAGAGCAGATTCCAAAGCTTTATCAATCTTGCTGTCCTGAAATTTTGCAAACTCTTCTTTGCTGATCTTTGTGCCTACAAGCGATTTGGTTTGATTTAAATCGCTTGCTGTAAATGAATGAATAGTCCCAATTTTTGCCTTTACGCTCAAATCTTTTGAATTTTTTAGTCCTATTTCAGTAATTCTAATTATTTCAGTCTGGTAGGCTACAATATCTTTAAGCCCGGCAGAATCTTTTTTGCCTAGAGACAGAAAAGTGCTTGCAATAATTATCACAACAAGCAGGACTACCACCACAAAACCGGTAGCAAAAAATATTCGCTTCTTTGGGTCGCGTAAAAAAGCCGGACCAGACGACTGGCCGGTTCCTGGGTCCATTATAAAATTGTATTGGTTTTGGTCGGGTTGCATCCCGTTAGAGCTCCATGTAATTCTTAACTGACATACATCCCATAATATTAAAATTTTTATTATTTTGAGCCAAAGCTCTAACGGGTTGCATAAGCACTATTGTAACATTTTAGAAACTTTCCAAAGTGCTTATACTAGCTAGTATTCCCGAAATACGAGATACTAGAGTTATATGGATGCTGTTTCAGAGGTAAAAAGTCGCCTGAATATCGAGGACGTTGTATCAGAATACGTTCAATTAAAGCGTGCCGGACGTAACTTCAAGGGATTAAGTCCTTTTACGAATGAGCGGACTCCTAGTTTTGTTGTCAGTCCCGAGAAACAAATCTGGCATGATTTCAGTAGCGGCAAAGGCGGTGACATCATAAGTTTTATCGAAGAAGTCGAAGGGCTTGATTTCAAGGGCTCTCTGGAACTACTGGCTCGTAAGGCTGGTGTCGATCTGAGCCAATTTCAAGGAAAACCTAGTGAGAATACAGACCAGAAAGAACGGCTATATAAAGCCGTAGAGACGGCAGTCGGTTTTTATCAAGTTTGCTTAACCAAAAATAATCCGCCACTCAAGTACTTACGAGAGAAAAGGGGGTATGAGAAGCAAACTATAATTGATTTTCGTTTTGGATACTCGCCAAACGGACGGGATGATCTTGCGGTTTTTCTAAGAAGTAAAGGTTTCACAGAAGATGAGATGCTGAAAGCAGGCCTATGTATAAAACGGGATAACCAGGTTATCGACATGTTCCGTAACCGTATCATGATCCCGCTGACCGATGCGTCCGGGAGGCCGGTTGGATTTACTGCAAGGCAGTTAAGTGACGATAAAAACTCGCCAAAATATATTAATACTCCAGCTACCATACTTTACGACAAAGGCAGACAGCTGTTTGGTATGAGTATGGCCAAAGAATTTGTTCGAAAAAGCGGTTACGTTGTAGTTGTAGAAGGCAACTTGGATGTAGTTGCTTCTCATCAAGCAGGAATTAAACAAGTTGTGGCTTCTGCCGGCACAGCCTTGACTACGTATCATTTGAAAACTCTGCAGAGATTTACCGGTGATGTCCGAATTGCTTTTGACGACGACAGAGCAGGACAGGAAGCAGCCGAGCGTACTATCCCTTTGGCCCAGGAGCTCGGACTAGAACTTAGTTTGATACATATCCCGTCGGGAAAAGATCCGGATGAGCTTATAAAGAAAGATGTCAAGTTATGGCAAGACGTCGTAGAAAAGCCAGAATATATGGTGGATTGGCTAATTGATAAAAAGGCCAGTGTTAGCGATTTGTCGACCGCCCAAGGTAAGCGTCAATTTACAACAGAGGTGTTAAATATCGTCAGGCAGCTTAAAGATCAAGTCGAACAAGAACATTATATCCGTATAATTGCAGACAAAACTAATACGAGTGTCGAATCAATAAACAAAAAATTTGCTCAAGGCAGCAGAGCCGCGCAAACTCGTCTGAAGAATATCAAAATGCCCACCACAGACGATCCGAATATCCGCGAGAAGCGAATTTTAGAACAGCATTTTTTGAGTATTTTGTATTCAGTTCCATTACTCACACCTATTATCGAATCGCTGCCTCAAGATCTGTTTTCAGAAGATGCTAGAGGTTTCTTGAAGGAGACAAACAACCTTCAACAGATGAATAAGTCTTCAGAATATGGTAAAATGATCCTACTTCTATTTGAAGAGACGTATCAGCATACTGACCATGGCGAGCTGGTTTATCAAACCAGAGCATTACTTGGCAGACTGATCGACTTTTATGTAAACGCTAAAAAAACAGAAATAATATCGCAGCTTGAAAATACTGAGGGCAGTAAAGAACAAGAGTTACTAAAACAGGTAACAGAACTTCAGGGGCTAAAGAATACGGCACAGACAAAATTTGACAACCTAACCAAAGAGGACTAAGTACTACTATATGCCAAAAAAAGACGATTCAAAGGAAACATTAGAAAGCAGATCAAAGGATTTGCTAGACAAAGCTAAAAAAGATGGCAAAATCGGCCAGAAAGAGATTTTCAAATCTATTCCAGAAACTCCTGAAAACATTGATGCACTAGATGCATTATATGAGGAAATGGCCGAGGCGAATATTACTATTACAGCTATTGATCCGAGTGGAAAGATTTTGAAAGACGACTGGATAGAAGACGAAGACGAAGAAATCGAACCGGTCAAAGACAGCCGCTATCTAGATGATGTAGCTGATGATTCAGTACGCTTGTATTTGCGCGAAATTGGTAAAATTCCCCTGCTAACAGCAGAAGAAGAACTTAAATTAGCACATGAGGTTGTTGCTGGAGATAGACGTGCAAAAGATAAAATGGCCGAAGCAAACATGCGTTTGGTTGTGTCTATTGCAAAGCGCTATGTTGGACGCGGTTTGGATCTTCTTGATTTGATCCAAGAAGGAAATACTGGGTTGCTTCGTGCGGTTGAAAAGTTTGATCCGGACAAAGGATTCAAATTTTCAACCTATGCAACCTGGTGGATTCGCCAAGCTATTACCCGCGCGATTGCCGACCAAGCACGAACCATTCGTATTCCAGTACACATGGTTGAAACAATCAACAAATTACTTAGAACTCAGCGTCGTTTAACTCAAGATTTGAACCGCGAACCAACGAATGATGAAATTGCAGAAGCAATGGAATTGGATGTTGAAAAAGTCGAACACATCATGAAGATCAAACAAGACATTAGTTCGCTAGATGCCAGTGTTCGCGATGATGAAGAGGACAGTGTATTGGGTGATTTCATTGAAGACGAAGATACTGCAACTCCAGAGGAATCAGCCACAGGACAATTACTAAAAGAGCACGTCAAAGATTTACTTGGTTCTTTGAGCGAGCGTGAGCAGAAAATTCTGCGCCTAAGATTTGGATTAGAGGACGGCAAAAACCACACATTAGAAGAAGTAGGACAAGAGTTTAGTGTGACCCGTGAGCGTATTCGTCAGATTGAAGCCAAAGCACTTGCTAAGCTCAAGAAACACAAAGATTCTAAGAAGTTAATGGACTATTTGAAGTAGTAGAATGCTAAGCGAGAAACCTATTTTTATTGGACTTGCAGGAACACTTAATGCTGGCAAGGACAGCCTAGGAGAGATACTGGCTGCTGAGTATGGATTTCTACATATGTCCACAAGCGACATGATTCGGCTGATGAAAAAGCGTGAATTTGGAGATACGCCAGAAGCATTACTTTTGCGTAATGATCCATATATAAATAATCTTAGAACTACTCGCGGCCCAGGCTTTCTAGTCCAGGCAGTACATGATGATTGGCAGGAGAATAAAGAAAAATATCCAGGTGGATTTGTAGCAAGTGCCATTAGAGCAATAGGCGAAGCCGAAAAAATAAAGGAGCTTGGAGGCGTTATTGTTTTTGTTGATGCCGACCCAACGATTCGTTATGAAAGATCCCAAGCACGCGGAAGGGACACAAACGAAACCGGAAAAACATTTGAAGAATTTATGGCTACAGAACGATCAGAGATTGATGTCGATCCGAATGATAAAAGTGTCCAAAATCTGGTGGCAATGAAAAATATGGCAGACATAGTTATAGTTAATGGACATACTACAATTGAAGAGTTCCAAGAAGCTGCAGTTAAACAACTCAGAGAATTCCTTTCGTAAGTCTTTGTAATTTTAGACGGGAGTAATATGATCAAATCAGATGAAAAGAGATCGATTTTCTTATCATCACTCGCAAAATATAAATTGCAAATTGATAATGAAATCGATGAATATTGTAAGGCTTTATTAAATGAGACGTATGAAGGGTTTGGCGATTATCCGGCCGAAGTAGTCAAGGCATATTGCGATATATTGAAGCGCGGTGGCAAACGAATTCGTGGTGCGCTGGCAATTACTTCATATAAAATGTTTGGTGGTGAGAATTTGGAAGCTGCTGTCAAGGCTGCATTAGCTGTCGAGATGTTACACGCGTATATTCTAGTGGTTGATGATGTTCAGGACCGCTCAGAGCTGAGAAGGGGTGGGCCGACTGGCCATGTCGCATTGCGGAACTATCATAAGAAACATTATCTAAAAGGCGACTCCCAGCATTTTGGGGAGAGTCTTGCGCTGAACGGAGCATTAATAGGCTTGCACAGCGGGTTAAACGTTATAGCTGATTTAGATTTACCAGATGAGCAGAAGATGGAGGCTATCAAGAATATCAATCAGAACTTTATAGTCACCGCGCACGGGCAGAGCATGGATATTTTCGGGGAAGCTAACGAAATTACTGATGAGCGGACAGTAGATCAAATTATGCTTTGGAAGACGGTGCATTATACATTTTTGAATCCATTACAACTTGGCGCGATTCTAGCGGGAGCTTCAGAAAAAGATATAAAAAAACTCGAACGGTTTTCACTATATGCAGGACGAGCATTTCAAATAACTGACGATATATTAGGGGTTTTTGGCGACGAAAAAATAGCTGGCAAAAGTTCTATGGATGACATAAGAGAAGGCAAGAGGACTTTGTTAACAGCTAAAGCATTGGAATTGTCGCCAAAATCCGATGCGTACTTCTTAGAACAAATGCTGGGAAATTCTAACCTAACAAAAGCTGAATTTTTGCAGTGTAGAAGTATTATTGAAAAGTCAGGAGCTCTAAACTATGCACGTTTACAAGCGAAAAATTCGGTTGTCGACGCGCTTGCAGCAATAAACAGACAAAAAGATACATGGGGGAGCGAACAAATTATATTCCTAGAACAACTAGTCAAATCCCTCATAGATCGTAAGAGCTAGATTAAATAATTTGACAAATTAGTATAAATTTGCTATAATATAACAATTATGTCTAGTGCAATCCCTCCCTTTGAATATCATGAATCGGTGAGAAATTTTCTTAATTCACCAGTACCTGGAGAGGTAGCACCCTTTGCAAGTGACGAAGAAGCATTACAACACGGTTTCCTCTTTGACCCAGCACGACTTGCGGATCACGATGGATTGACTGCGATTATTGAAAAGGTCGACAATAACCAGTTGCAGCAAATCCCAGCTTCATTCCGGGCTGACACGGTGCTTATACTAGCTAGTATGCTTGGTTCTCGGCTTGGGAATTATCATCTTTCTGAAGATGAAATAGTAATGGCAGACAAACTAGTTTTCAAAGGCGGGACTACTAGGTGGCTTGGCCTAGATATTGATACCAGTCCGCTTGTCAGTGAACTTTTAAACAATCAAGATAGCCACTCTCTCAAGTCGAGTCAACTTGCTGAACATTTATTCGAAACCTTAGAAGGTTTACAAGGGCCGTCATTCATAGGCAGTGACAAACAACCTTTTCTTGATAGGACAGAGACTGATTTATCAACACTTGGCGCTAAGTTGCTTCTAAGATTATTGAAAGGTACCCCGTCTGAAAAAATAAGAGATACCGATTTAGAATTACTGCTAGAACACTACGAAGAAACAGGACAAGTTTTATTAGGGACTTCAGATCAGTTTGTTGTTGAAGGAGATATCGAGAAAGGCTCTAAGGCTTTCTGGCTTTTACAGTTATCAGAAGCACAAAAGAAACCAATTTCTCAGAAAGCAAATCCTGATTACTCCGAAGTCGTAAAGTTCTATGAGGATGGATCAAAACGTATTGAAACTTATACGGCCCATAATCATCGCGCAAAGATTATTTATGAAGCATCAAAACAGGTTGTAGATTTTGCAGATAGGCGAGCAGAAAAACCAATTGTAAGTATTGTGGCTGGATATGAGCAGTATAGGAAAATTCCATATCTACCTGATTGGATGAAAGACTCAGAAGCCTCAGAGTATCCAGCAACTGTGCTGCTTGATATTTACCCAGATCGCTATACGCTTTCGATTGAGAACTAATATTGACTTTTAGTATAAAATTTGCTATAATATATTTATGGAAACTTTAATAAAAACTGAACAAAATACCATACAGAATCAACTAGAATCATTGGCAGCTGACGAAGATATTCACAGTCTAATTTCAGATATTGCAGAAGCTAGATTTGGAGAACCGATTAACTACGATCTAGGAGATATTAAACAGATGCAGAAGGCAATGCAGACTGTATTTAACTTCAGGCCAGCTGGCGGTGAACGCTCTGAGCAGACTGAATTACCTCAAAAGGAACTTTTTGCTGAGCGAATTCATTCTATGGCAGAAAAAGTCGGATTAGCCGGAGATACTGTTCCTGAAAACCCGCAAGCTCAAGCTGCAATCGTACTTGGAGGAGCAGGAAAATCCCCTTTAGATAGAACTTTATATACTGAAGAGCTTCTTGATAAGGGCCTATTGCAAACCGATACAATCGTTTTGTTAGGAAGTTCAAGACCAGTGAATCAAGCAGAAATAGACCGTGGAGGAAACTACGCAGTTGGCGCAAGAGATGAGTACGAATTGATGAAAAATGCAGCTGTTGAAGCCTTTGGAGTTGAGTTTGATGATAATGATGAGCTTCAAGGCTACGAAGACTCGGTGCCTGCAGGATTTGAAGCTGGTTGGAAAATAGCGCATGCGCAGTCACAAGATGGAAGAAATATATTTGTACTATCAGCTCCTGTTCTAACCGAACCTTTCTATCCGGATGGTAGTAGAAGGCCTAGAGCAAATACGGCAGATACTTACAAGGATTTTGCAAAAGTTGCCCAGTTTGAACCTGGCAGCCACGTTGTGGCTGTTACAAATGCACACTTTAGACCATTCCAGGGAGCGGATGCTGTAGCCGAACTTAATAATTACGGCATCAGTGCAGAAGTTGTTGGCTATGATCCATCACATTTTGGCAATCCTGAAAAGAAACCGGAAGAATTAGCGCAGGAAACACTATCTGCAGTAAATTCAATGATGCGAGCAGTCTCAAAATAGGAAAGTTAGTAGAAATTAAAGAATTATTATGAATAACAACATATCAACAGAACCTCACACATCTGAAACATTCGAAACCCACCAGGAGCCCCTGCAAGAGACCGTATATTTAGGCAACACCATAGATATTAATCCTGAGGCTGCTCTGTTGAAAAGTGAAGTTCCAGAGCTTCAAGAAATTGCAAAGGACATCAGTTTTGAGAGAAATGCGCGCGTAAGACAAACGGCAGAGTATACGGCTGAATTGGTTAGAAAAAATATTGTAATAGAAAAGCTTGGTTTTGATTCAGTAACAGGTTTGGCGACACGTCCTATATTCGATCGTGATATAGAGGCTTATGTTAATCGTAATGATCCAGGTACGGCGTTAATTATTTATGATTTGCTTGGACTTAATAGAGCTAATGATGACAAAAATGTAGGCGGGCACGATGTAGGTGATAAGTATTTAGCTGTTGCTACCAGAGCAATTGTAGACACCAGCCGTCCTGGAGACCGTAACTATAGAATTGGCGGTGACGAATTGAGCTCTATTTTGAGCGGACTAATCCCCGATAGCAATGGTAGTTATGATGCAGTAATCCAAGCCGCAATAGACAACAAAAAAGAGGCCGTAATGGAGGCGTTGCATGCAGCAGGCCTCCCTGTAGACGAGCTGTACCTAGGCATGAGTGCAGGCGGAACAGTACTTGATGGTGAACACAAAACGACTTCAGAAGAGATCCTAAAGATAGCTGATACGGCAATGTTTGAAGATAAACGTGAATTCTACGAGTCGCTTCCTGAAGACGTGCGGGCTACACTAAAAAAAGATTATACAAAATCAAATACCTAATAAGTTTTTCAAGTATCTATGTAACAATCTTTAACAATTTTCACTCTGTGCCCATAAGGGTATACTAGTTATATGAGTGAGAGGAAAAAACTGGCTATCATAGACGGCAAGAGTGTGTTCTACCGTGGGTATTATGCCATGCCGAATCTAACAATGCAGGACGGCACACCAACAGGCGGGGTTTATGGATTTTGTGCTATGGCGCTAGAACTAATAAAGAGGTATGAGCCGGATTATGTTTGTGTTGCTTGGGACAAACCGAAAACTAATATACGTAAACGCCTTGCTATTTACCCGGATTACAAAGCTGGCCGCAAACCTGCGCCGCCAGATTTCTATGCTCAAATTCCAATACTACACGAAGTACTTGAAGCCTTTAACTGGCCGCTGTATGAATTTGATGACTATGAAGCCGACGACATTATGCACACCATGGCTAAAAAAGCGGAGCAGTCTAATATCGAAACAATGCTTATTACGTCCGATATGGACGCGTTGCAGAGCATAGACACTCATACGCACATGTATGCTTTGAAAAAAGGTTTAACAAATATAGAAAAGTTCGACCCGGAATCTTTTGAAAAAAAATATGGAATTCGAGTTGATCAATTTTTGGATTCAAAGGCATTAAAAGGTGATAGTTCCGACAATATCCCAGGTGTTCCGGGTATCGGGGAGAAGGGCGCAGCACAGTTGCTTCAAGAGTATGAAACACTAGACGGAATTTACGAAAACCTAGCTTTGATCAAACACACATTGGCTAAAAAGCTGGAAGAAGGACGTGAATCTGCCTACTTGAGCCGGGAAGTTGCGGAGTTGTATGATGACGCGCCGATCGAGTTGGATTTGAAAGAAATGGATGTGGACAAATTAGATGTTAATGCGCTGGCGGCGATTCTTAAACGGCTAGAATTCAAGAGCTTGCTTCGCAATCTGCCTAACGGGATGCAAGCTGTTAATATTGATTCGATTGCACCTGCTGATTCTGTAAGCTCTCTTGATATGCCCGGCGTATTGTATATAACTAACGAAAAACAACTGAAAGAAATTAAGCTGGAAGGTGATATTATCCTCTATGCCCGAAGCACTCAAAAGCATGGCAAAAATCCAAGCGTGTTAATTCTAAGCGACGAACAAACTTGTTACGCAATTGATCTACGCAGAGTAAAAAAACTGTCCGGTTTAAAGCTTCCGAACGCAGTTGTCGGCCATGATGTTAAAAGTTCATTAAAAGTACTTCTGGAACTTGGTTTGGAAATACCGCGGGTTCTTCATGACACGCTTGTCGGCTCTTTTATTATCAATGCGCTGCGCCGTGAACAAACACTGACTGATTTAGCTTCTTCCGATCTTAACTATAGTGTTGAGCTGGATAATTTAGACGACGATGAACTGCTGATAAAAGCCCCAGAGATTGCAGCGGTTATCCGAGCATTAAGTGTAACGCAGGGCGAACAAATGAGCGAAGTAACTAGTCTGATTAAGATGGCTGATGAGGTAGACTGGCCGGTTATCCCGGTACTGGCGCGGCTAGAGCGGGCTGGAATGAAAATTGATCCAAAGTTCTTTAGTAAACTGTCTGATCAGCTAGGCGATCA
>CAZTWI010000008.1:0-369 GCA_964617685.1 uncultured Candidatus Saccharibacteria bacterium
ACAGGCAAAGCCGAATACACCGAATATTGGATTCGGCATTCCGTCTATAGCGCTCGCTTGCGCACTACCTATAACCGGAGAGCAGGCAACTATCGGGCTAAAGCTACAGCTAGTTACGTGAGCCGGATTCTTCAGAAGCTCGATTTTCTCAATGGTTAGTATGCTAGCGGCAGCCAGCCCAATACTCGCAAGAACAACCAGCAGTAGGGCTAGGATTTTCTGCTTATCAGCGCGCATTGGCTTAGACAAAACAGCAAGACTAATCAGCATAACTATGGATAGGCCAAGAAACCACCTAAAGTCTGAACGAAAAACAAAAACAGTCAGGAACAAGAATAGTATTGGTTGGATAATTAGAATTATATTATT
>CAZTWI010000008.1:379-9358 GCA_964617685.1 uncultured Candidatus Saccharibacteria bacterium
TTATTCCAATTTGTGTTTTTTGCCGTCTTTGCCATCACTTAAATAATAGCACTAATGGCTGTCTAATGACTACGGCAAATCGACATTGTCTATGCGACTTCACCAATCACATCATCTAATTGAGCACCGAATTTACTGCATATAATCTCAAGTTCACTTACTGAGACAGATTCTACAAATTTATGAGTAGCAAAGTAGCAGCTTATCACCATATCGCCGAAATTTTGGCACGCACTGGGCGGAAGCAGGTCTGGGGGTCTAGGAATTTCGGAAATGCGCGCAACGTCATTGTCCATATATTAATTATATGCCTAAGTGTCAAATATGCAGAAAACATGTCCTGATTTTATTTCTCGTCGACAACTTCGCCTTCTACGGGTTCGTCTTTGTCTTTCGAGTTTTCGTCTCCATCCTTCGCTGAAGCTTCGGAGGATTCGTCAGCCTGAGCGACCTCCTCATACATTTTGGCACCGATTGGCATCATTTTTTCTGTCAGTTCTTTCGCTGCTGTCTCAAGTGCATCCTTGTCGGATTTTTCATCTTCCAAGATTTTTTTAGCTTCCGCAGTGGCTTCTTCTAGAGTTTTCTTATCTTCATCAGATAATTTCTCGCTGTTGTCACGCACAAATTTTTCAGTCTGGTAAATACCGTTTTCTAGAGAGTTTTTGGCTTCGATTGATTCACGCTTTTTCTTGTCCTCTTCGGCATGAGCTTCGGCATCTTTGGCCATTTTCTCAACCTCTGCTTTGTCCAAATTACCACTGTTTTGAATAGTAATTGACTGTTCTTTTCCAGTTCCCTTGTCCTTAGCAGTAACGTTCAGAATACCGTTTGCATCAATATTAAAGGTAACTTCAATCTGCGGTACGCCGCGCGGAGCTGGAGCAATACCATCTAAGATAAATCGTCCTAGCGACTTGTTGTCGGCAACCATCCCGCGTTCGCCTTGAACAACGTGAATTTCAACTTGCGGCTGATTATCAGCAGCTGTCGAGAACACCTCGCTCTTAGATGTAGGAATCGTAGCATTGCGTTCAATTAGCTTAGTCGCAATTCCACCCATTGTTTCGATACCGACAGATAGCGGGGTAACATCAAGAAGTAGTACGTCTTTAACATCGCCAGCTAGGACTCCACCCTGGATAGCAGCGCCGACGGCTACAACTTCGTCAGGATTAACACCTTGCATTGGTTCTTTACCAAAGATTTCTTTGACTTTTTTCTGAACAGCCGGCATGCGTGTCATACCGCCAACCAAAACTATTGCATCAATATCTTTTGCAGTTAATTTAGCGTCTTTTAGAGCCTTTTCACATGGTGCGGCAGTCTTATCAATAAGATCTGCAACAAGGCTCTCTAGTTTTGAACGGGTAAGTTTGTGTTCAAAGTGCTTTGGGCCATCTGCATCTGCAGTTAGGAATGGCAAATTGATATCTACTTCCTGAGAAGAAGATAGTTCAATTTTAGCTTTCTCGGCTTCGTCACGGAGTCTCTGCATCGCAGCTTTGTCGTCGGAAATGCTCATGCCGTGCTCTTTTTTGAACTCATCGGCCAAATAATTAACGATTGTGCGGTCAAAATCGGCACCGCCCAAGTGAGTATCGCCATTGGTAGACTTAACTTCAAAGACACCGTCGCCAAGCTCTAGAATAGAAACGTCAAATGTTCCGCCGCCAAGGTCGTATACGGCAATTTTCTCGTCTTTTTTGCCTTCTTTGTCTAATCCGTAAGCAAGCGCAGCAGCTGTTGGTTCGTTAATAATACGCTTAACTTCCAAGCCCGCAATCTTACCCGCGTCTTTGGTTGCCTGGCGTTGTGAATCGTCAAAGTATGCAGGTACTGTAATAACTGCTTCAGATACAGATTCGCCTAAGAAAGCCTCTGCATCAGCCTTTAGCTTGCCTAAAATCATAGCACTGACCTCTTCAGAGCTATATTCTTTGTCACCCATTTTGACCTTGACACCAGTACCGCTCTTGACCATTTCGTAGCCCATAAGTTTGATGTCTTTTTGGACTTCTTTATCTGTCCACTTACGGCCAATAAGTCGTTTTACTTCGTAGATAGTATTTTTACTGTTAGTCACTTGCTGACGCCTTGCAACCTGCCCCACAAGTCTCTCTCCGCTTTTGTTTACAGCCACAACAGAAGGAGTTGTTCTATTTCCTTCGCTGTTAGCTATAATTTCCGGCTTGCCTGATTGCATAACAGCCATAGCTGAATTTGTCGTTCCTAAATCTATTCCTATAATTTTACCCATGTATATTTCCCTTGTTTAAAGCTTTCTAAATTAGCACTCGTTATATGCTTCTGCTAAAAAGTGTACCAAATCAAAAATTAGCAGTCAAGTGATTAGAGTGCTAATTTTGGCGTTATCGGAGGAGCAGGATACTTTTTGCACTTACCTTCGGCAATATTGTTGAAACAGACGCGTATTTCTTCTCTTAGCACAGGACCAAACGGTCTTGCTTCTTCGTTTTCAATGTCCCTTAAAGCACCCTCTATTTCTGCCACCTGTCCATTAGAAATATTGTTGCGGTAAATATGAAGATCCTCCCGAAAAGCAATAGAGTTGGACACTTTTCTAGATAAATATGGTTCGCGGCCGCAACTTTCCATCTTATTGCTAACTCTTTACGCGTACCATGGCGTGACGAATTATTTCATCGCCTATTTTATAACCGCTTTGAAGTTCTTCACTGACTATTTCGTGTTTTCCGTCGCCTTCTTCCATAGTCACGGCTTCGTGTAGCTCTGGATTGAAGTGCTCCCCAACAGTTTTGATTCTCTCTACGCCAAGTTTATTCAGAGTTGAGCCGAACTGCTTAACTATGCTCTCAATTCCCTTAATATAGTCGTTGTTCTCTAAATCTTTAGGAACAGCCTTCAAGGCACGATCGAAGTTATCTATAGTAGGAAGTAATTCTTTGATAACCGAGGCTTTGAAGTAACCCGCAAGTTTCAATCGCTCGTCATCAGCTCGTTTGCGGACATTCATAGCATCCGCCCGCTCGCGAAGTAATGCGTCGTTCAATTGAGCATTTTCAGTTGCTAATTGTTCGGCAACTTCTTGATAATTGATCTTCTCTTCTTTCTTCTTAGGCATAATAATCTCTAATTTAAGTTGTTGTAATACTAAATAAGTTTCTGACAATATTTGCCGCGACCGTACTAGCCCTGTAAATATCGTCTCTATTCAGATCAGAGGCAATCAACTCTTGTACATGGGCATGCACAGCATATGTTCTACTGCCGTCTGTTTCAGTAAAGTCTGTCTCCCATGGTTTTAAAAAACTACAGACTAGTTCAGTTTGAGGATTAGTATCAGGCATAAAGAGCATTCTCCAGCATTTGACCGGCGTTTTCTACTAGTCCCATTACCTCACGATAGCTCTGGCGGGTTGGTCCCAATACGCCAATAAAACTTTTGTCCGAATACGGACTTCTAAATTTGCTAATAATAAGCGAACAGCCGCTGTTACGGCCAATTGGATTTTCACTGCCAATATATACACTCAATGGTTTATTGGGAGCAGCTTCACGTAACCATGGCTCTAAGTTATCAAGTAGTTTTGCCACTTCCTTAACTTGTCCAGAATTAATAAATTCGGGTTGTCCGAATAGATTAGATAATCCACTCATATATAGCTGATTACCAATAGTAGCTAAGCCTAGATTTTGAGTTAGTTCAACCAATGTATCAACAGTATTTCTAATAGCTCGTTCTGGGACGCTTCCCTCGCCTATTCTTGCAGTCAATGCTCGTTCGGCTCCGCCAACTGAGCTTTTTGCCTCTTCTTCATGAGTGGCGTTAACGTAATATCTATATCCTTTGTCGGTTGGGATTCTTCCAGCACTAGTATGCGGCTGCTTTATGTAGCCCATACGCTCCAATTCAGCCATTTCCGATCTAATAGTAGCGCTTGAAACATTAAAAATCTTAGCCAGAAGCTGTGATCCAACAGGGCTGGCAACTTCAGCATATTCCTCAACTACAGCACGTAGTATTTTATCTTGTCTGATTGTCATATTAACAATAATTATAGCACTTGACGAGTGTGAGTGCCAACTACTATTTGATGATTATTTAAATTTATTATATTAAAATAATACTACTCTAGTGACTTCTGAGTTTTATCTTAAAGTTTAAACTGGCGTTTTGTAAATTTTGATACTACACTTGAACAATGTGGCTTCTCTTCTCTCTTTTTGCCATGCTGTTGCTTGTTGCCAGACGAGGTACCGAGAAATCTCTGAGCGACAAAATTCCATCTTCTGCAATGGCTTGGCTCCAGCAGCTTACTGCTTTGCCTTTCATGATTGCGATGTTACCTTTCGCGGTATGGTATAACCCTATTGCTCTCAGCTCCCAGGTACAAATTCTTTTACTCGTTTATGCTTTGTTAACAGCCGCTCATTTAATTATGTACTTCAAGGCAATTCAAGTAGGCGATATATCTGTCGTTGCACCGCTTATAAATCTAACTGCTGTTACATCCATTTTGTGGTCTACTATCTTCCTTGGCCAAAAGCCATCCATTGTCGGATTATTTGGCGCTCTCTTACTGGTCTCAGGAGCCTATTTGGCGGCTGTGGGCAGGAAGAAAAAGTCAAAAACTGCAATTAATAATAGGCTTGCTGTCATACTAATTCTCATTGACGTTCTACTCCTAGGGTTTTATACGCCGATTGAAGTAACTGTTATTCATGAGACAAATGTGATTTATTTCAATTTCATTTCTTCGCTATTAGCCGTTCCTGTTGTCATTTTAATAATGCTACTACGGCAACGTCATACAAAAACAAAGTACTTCTCTAAAAAATTACAGATAACCATAAGCGAACATAAACTTGCATTAGCTTTTATAGGATTTACTATGGCCTTGAATCTTTTCTTTACCTATTGGGCAAAATCTATAGCGCCAAACGCAGGATATGTCACCGCGATAAAAGGCGCGCAAGTCGTGCCTCTTGTATTGGTTGGCGTGTTTTTATTTAAGGAGCAGGTTTCCAAAGTACAGTGGTTTGGGGTATCGGTTATCTGCCTTGGACTTCTGGTTTTCTTGTTTTCTTAAGCTCTTAAATATGACGGATAGTTTCCAGCAAGCTTTCTGCAAGTTTACGATGTTCTGCAATAGTATAAGAACTTGTATCAATACCTCTCATTATTTCTGCTGCCGTTATTTCTACTTCATGGTTAACTGTCAAAATAAAAGCAGGATGATCTAGGGCAGTCTGAATCTCCATACTAGCGCTTCGAAGTCTTCTTTCTCTTTCGCCGTCACTAATGTTGCCGCGAGTACCGAGCCTCTCCATCCATACTTCAAAACTTGGCGGCAAGATAAAAAGAGGCCGCAACCCAGGCACAGCCTCTGTCAATTCTAAAACCCCCTGGACGTCTATCTCCATGACTGGATGCTTACCCTCGCGTATAACTGAATCCACTGCCTCGATACTTGTCCCGTAGCACGTGTCTCCGTGAATAGCTTTAACTTCTATAAATTTTTTATCTTTGACAAGCTGCAACATTTCCTCAGGACTCACAAACCAATACTCTTTTCCGCTTTGCTCTAAAATTCCATGGTTCTCTCTTGGTTTTCTGGTAGTGTGAGAAATTACATGCTTGTATTCTCCGTGGCTCACTAGATAATTGGAGATGGTATTTTTGCCGCTTGCAGTGACTCCGCACAAAACAAGCAACTGGCCAGAGGCAATCAATTCTCTCGCATGTTTTGGCATCTGGTATGCAGCTACTGCTCCATGCAATGCGGTTAGTATTTGTTTTTCCGTGGTTTCCATAGATATAGTATAAGAGCTTGTCTGCAGCCTAGCAAACTAGTCTTGTGATATTTAGTTTACTTGCTCTCCAATATGCTCTAACAAGATATCAGCCGTACCAACGGCAAGTTCTGTTCTGTGTTGGTCAACTTCTTCACCATTTAGGATCTTGCGCACATCTTGCAGAGCAGATTCAATATTATCATTCAGTACGAAATGGTAACTTTCATCCTCCAAAGCCATCATTATAGAATCTCTTGCTTCACTTATCCGCGTCAGCAGATCCTTGGTCCTGACTCCGCCAATTCGGCGCATCCATTCGATATAGCTTGGAGGCATTATATAAATCTGGGTAATTTTTTTGAATCCAATATTTCTGAAGTTATCTACAGCTCCAGCAAAAATTGCCATAACACATTGTCCGGATTGAGGATAGTTGTCGATATGAGTACCGTAAAACTCACCGCTGTTACTTACCAAAAACTGCACATACCTACCTTGTTTTATCTGATCGATTACTTCTAGGTAGTCGTGCACGAAGTAATAGTTTCTTTTGTCTTTTTCGCCCGGCCGCTTCTCTCGACTAACTGTACTGAGTACAGTTGGAATTTGTAAACTTTCTATTAACGTGCTTTTTCCGACACCTGTCGGCCCAACAATCGCTACTAGTTCAATATTTGCTAGTCTCTCCAACACTTCAGGAGAAGGCTTATAGCTTTGCTGTAGTTTGCTGGCCCATACAATAAAATCGTTCTTTTCCATAAATAATTAATACTATTGTAGCAGTTCTGGTTCACAACATAATTTAGTTGTAAAAAGAGTCAGCTAAGGCAAAGTTCCCCGTCAAGGCAAATAGTCAAAAGTACGAGCTTTACCTAATCACGCTTCAGCAGAACTGTGAAAGCTTCTGCCGGAAGGTCAACTTTACCAAAGCGCTTTAGGCGCTCTTTTCCTTTTTTCTGCTTGGCAAGAACTTTTTTCTTCCGTGATACATCGCCGCCGTAAAGTCCGCTAGTAACGTCTTTTCGATAAGCGCTGATGTCTTCACGGGCAATAAATTTTCCTCCGATTGCTGCCTGAATTGCAACCTTGAAGTTTTGCCGAGGTATAACGTCTTTCAGCCTTTCTACGATTTCCCGGCCCAAAGTCTGTGATTCTGAACGATGGCACATAACACTCAAGGCTTCGACAATATCGCCGGCAACATAGAAGTCCAAGCGAACCAAATCGCCTGCCCGATAATTATCCAGTTCATAGTTAAAACTTCCATAACCGGAAGTCTGACCCTTTAATTTGTCATAAAAATCAGTTAACAGATTAGCTAGTGGAGCTTCAAATTTTATCAATGCTAATTGATTGTCTACAAAACTTATATTTTTCTGCAAGCCTCGAGCGTTGCTTATAAGCTGGATAACCGGACCAACATATTCTTTCGGCACTACAATTTCGCCAACTATCCAAGGTTCGCTGATTTCTAAGATCTCACTAGACTGAGGAACCGCGCTGGCAGATGTAACATCTAATTCTTCCATAGAATTTAAAACAACCTTATAGTCGGTTGACGGATTGGTCACAATTAAATCAATGTCGAATTCGCGCTCAATTCGCTCGCGCACTATATCTAAGTGAAGCAAGCCCAGAAAACCAACTCTGAAACCATGCCCCAAAACAGGCGAGTTCTCAGGCTTGTAGTCCAAAGCTGAATCGCTAAGTTTTAGTTTATCCATTGCATCTTTAAGCTGCGGATAGAATTCATTAGAGCTAGGAAAGAACCCTGCATATACAAACGGATGGACTTCTTTATAACCTGGCAGGCTAACAGCATTTTGCTTTTGCAAAGCAACTGTATCACCGACTCTAGCTTCTGATGTGTTGTGGAAGTTCGTAACGATATAGCCAATTTCACCCGTATTCAACACCGAGGATTTAGACATTGCAGGATTGAGAGAGCCGACTTCTAGCGCTTCCCCTGCGGCGCTAGTAGCAAGCATTTTGATTTCCGAACCCTTGGGCAAAGCGCCGTCTATTACGCGAACATACAAAATAACTCCGCGATACTCATCATAGAAACTGTCAAACACAAGGGCTCGCGCATCTGCGTCTTTTTCACCTTTTGGAGAATTTACTTTTTCAATTACTTTATCTAATAATTCAGGGACACCCTCGCCTGTTTTTGCGCTGATCGCCAGAATTTCTTGCGGGTCGCATCCGAGCAGAGAAACAATTTCTTTTGTGACTTTAGGAACATCAGCAGCCGGCAAATCGATTTTATTTAGAACCGGAATAATAGTCAGGTCAGCTTCCATAGCTAGGTAAACATTTGCCAGAGTTTGCGCCTGAATACCCTGCGATGCGTCCACTACCAAAATTGCCCCTTCGCAAGCCTGCAAGCTGCGAGATACTTCGTAGCTGAAATCTACATGACCGGGAGTGTCAATCAAATTTAGCTGGACGTTTTTGTAGTTCATACGGACAGGAGCAAGTTTGATAGTAATTCCGCGCTCGCGCTCTAGATCCATCTTGTCTAATAATTGCGCTTTCATGTCGCGCTTTTGTACAGTTCCAGTAATTTCCAACAACCTGTCGGCTAGTGTCGATTTTCCGTGATCTATGTGTGCAATTATACAAAAATTCCGAATTAGATCCATGGACCCACCTTTTTTGCCCGCAAACAAGTGGCTTGGCAAAAAGCTGTCTCTGGCCAAAACCATATTTTTAACTGCGATGCACAGTTGACGTACTTTTTGTACGACTCCTTTACACTTCTCGTTAAGAAATAAGTTTTTGACTCAGAGTCCAGGTCTCTAATTATTTTTTCTTGACTCATTAGAGTAATTATATCATTAAAATTACTTTTCTAACAGAGGTAGACACTAAATTAAGTCTTTACTGCAATAGAGGGAAAAGAGCAGTCCGAACCATCGGATTCATTCCGCGGTCCGGCACGACGAGAAAAACCGCAGGTTTGTCTCTGTTATCCCTTACAGAGGTAGAAACTATATTAGATCTTTATAGTCCGGTAGGCGATGCTTTTAATCTTTTGGAGTACTTTCTTGCCTTCATCAAATCCAAAGAATGCTGATACAACAACATGAGTAGAGAAGGTTACAAGTGCTATAAGACCTAGTTTAGAACCCAAGACAAAGAATCCTTTGTCGTCTAGGCTTAGAGGGAATAGAGATATCATGATAAATGCCGTAA
>CAZTWI010000008.1:9368-14376 GCA_964617685.1 uncultured Candidatus Saccharibacteria bacterium
GACTGAGCCAGTGCTAGTCCGGCCAGTCCATAAGTATCATCCCGAGCCAGCGCAAATACCAAGATAATGTTTAGGGCAATTGCAAATATAGAAACAATCAACGGAGTGACGGTATCTTTATGAGCATAAAAATATCTTGAAAGAAGAGTGTAGATAATTCTAAAGAATATCGCAATTGCCAGGAACCCTAGGATTAGAGCAATGTTTGGCGCTCCTCTTTTAAAAATCAACCTAGCCAGGTACCCGCGCGTAAAATAAGTTAGAACAATTATAGGAAGAGACAGCCACATCAATACCCTAAGAACATCTCTAAAATCTTTCCTAAACAAATCCGGCCGGCCTTGTGCGAGCCTTTCTGTCAGCCGCGGGAAAGCTGCCGTTGAAATCGAAGCGCCAATCAGCAGAATAGGGGCAGTGTGCAATGTAAAAGCATTCTCATAGGCAGAAACGTAGCCTTCACCTAAGGCGCGTGCACGGTTAGTTTCTACGATTGAGTTAATTGAGTCTATACCCTGGTCTACTGATCTGGCTGGCAACTGGCGTAGGATTCTCCAAAAATCGGTGTTTTTGAAATTAATTTTCGGCCGCCAATGAAAACTAAGTCCCGACACGCCTATCAGAGCAACGCCAAATTGTAGAACCGCTCCAATAAGAGCCCCTATTCCAAGTCCTTTCAAACCAATACTGTCTTTGAATATGAAAATACTGCCGATAATAGCCAAATTGTAGACTATAGGCGAAATTGCGAAGAAAAAGAACCTTCCAAACACCTGCTGGGTACTGGTCAAAATTCCAGATAATGTAAAAAACAAGGGGTTGAATGCCACAAGCCGCATTATGGTTGTTGCGTTGTTAAGTTGTTCCGGGCTTAAATTCGGGGCAACAATATGCATCAAAGGTTCAGCCAGAATAAGTATCACTACACCGACCGCGAACATGATAACAGCCATTAGATTCATCAAACTGTTTGATAACGCCCAGACTCCGCGCCGGTCATTCTTGGTCATGTGTTCGGATAAAATCGGTATCAGAACAACACCCAAAACACCGGCTGCGATAACATAAAAAAACAAATCCGGTATTTTAAAAGCTGCAAAATACGAATCCGTGCTTTCCGGACCAATGTCCGGGAAGTTTCCGTTGACCAACATAGTACGCAAAAAACCCAATACTTGGGTTATAAGCATTGTTGAGACAAGTAATGTCGCTGCTCCAGGAAGCGAAATCCGCTTGGAGCCGTTCTTTAATAGCTGCTTCATCTACACTTTAGTATAAGCTTTGACGGCTGTAATTAGAACCACTATTTAGTACAGAGCTGCAGATTTTGGCATGTGCGTGCCTTCGAAGATTTTCTTTACCTCTTCGTCTTCGATAGTTTCTTTTTCTATCAATGCGCTTTTTAACTCGTCAAGTTTGGTTCTGTTCGCTTTAATAACTTCACGGGCGCGAACAGCCGCTTCGGAAATTAGCGCTTCTACTTCATCGTCAATTACTTTGGCTGTCTCGTCTGAATACTGTCTTTCATGCACAAGCCGATCCATCATCATGCCGTCCTCAATGTGAAATACTTGGTTGCGAAGTTTCTTACCCATTCCTTGATTTATAACCATTTCTCTGGCTAGTTCTGCGGCTTTTTGCAGATCGTTGCCGGCCCCAGTCGTAACCCGGTCAGGGCCATACACAATTTCTTCAGCTATTCTTCCGCCCAGCATTCTGGCTAGAATATCTTTGTACTCAACGATGCTATGATAGCTTTTATCCTCAGGCGGGATAAACCAGGTCACACCCCCGGTTCCGCCGCGCGGAATTATAGTAACTTTGTGCACGTCGTCACTATCTGGCAAAACGTGGCCTACTATAGCATGACCGGCTTCGTGATAGGCTGTCATTTCTTTTTCGTTTTCGCTCATAATTTTGCTTTTACGTTCGGGACCAATCGCGACTTTTTCGAATGCTGATGTCACATCATCATTCGTAATAGTCTTGCGGTTATGCTTAGCCGCTACAATTGCCGACTCATTAGCAATATTAGCTAAATCAGCACCAGACGACCCAGCGGATTTAGCAGCCAGCGCATCAAGATTTACTGATTTCTCAAGCGGTTTTTTCTCAAAATGAACTTTTAGTATCGCCTCGCGGTCTTTACGATCAGGCAGACCGATATGAACCCGGCGGTCAAAACGACCCGGGCGAAGCAATGCCGGATCCAAAACATCAGAACGGTTTGTAGCAGCAAGAACTATAACATTGACACCTTGTTCGAAACCATCCATTTCTACCAGTATCTGATTTAATGTTTGTTCGCGCTCATCGTGTCCGCCGCCCATTCCCGAACCGCGCTTTCGACCGACAGCATCAATTTCGTCGACAAAGATTATACATGGCGCATTTTTCTTGGCTTTGGAGAATAAATCTCTAACACGGCTAGCACCGACACCAACAAACATTTCGACAAATTCCGATCCTGAAATACTGAAAAACGGCACATTTGCTTCACCAGCAACAGCCCGAGCCAGCATTGTCTTACCGGTTCCTGGAGGTCCGATTAGAAGCATGCCTTTTGGAATTCGTGCTCCTACACCTTCAAATTTCTTAGGAAACTTTAGAAATTGGACAATTTCTTCCAAGTCTTCTTTTGCTTCATTTGAACCGGCAATATCTTTAAACATCACTTTTTCTTTTTCGTTGCCATACAATCGAGCCTTACTGCGCCCAAAGCTCATAGCCTGATTCCCTTGCCCTTGAGCGCTGCGCATCATCCAAAACAAAAGCGCTCCAATAATAAACACCGGTAATAGATTTATCGCCAAACTGCGCCATGTGTCACCAGAGGTATCTTGCGCAACAACATTAACAACCAAATCCTGATTCTGATCATTCCTCTCTAAACCTTGCTCGTATATAGATGAACCGGATTCTTTTCGTGATTCGAGAGTCGGCTCTTCCTCGCCTTTAACGGTAATTGTTAGCTCGTCGCCGCTTACTTCAATTTCTTTGAGTTCCCCGCTATTGCCTTTGCTGATTACTTCAGACAACGGGATAGATTCAAGTTCAGTTGGTTTTTGGTAGCTGGAAAAAATTACAAGCCCGAAAAAGATTAACAAAATTGCGAAAATCAGCGTCTTATAGTTCCGCTTGTTTTTCTGAGGCGTTTTCGCCCGTTGTTTTTTATCCATCCTGACACGAGTTCCTTCAGTTCATTATTTTAATTCATTTTCTAAACCCCGGATCATTTATATAAACTCTGACGGGATCTATATAAACCGATTATACATGAGCGACCGATGCTATTTAGAAGTTAATAACACATTTTGTTTTTGACTATACAGCCAAAGACTTCCGTCAACATCAATTTTTTTGCCCAGAGGTAGTGTCTTAGAAGCTATAACTAACCTGTTAATAAGCTGAGAATCTATGTCTTTAATGCCGCACCGAACCAACCACGCCCGCATAATTTCCTTTTGCACAGAATATTCTAAATTTACAAATTGTGTGCGGAGCATTATATTTTGTTTTGGTAAAAATCCCGTAATTCGAAAATCTATTTCGCCGTAGATATTTTCTATTTGTTTATTAATTTCCAATAATTTCTCTCGGGCCGGTTCTAGTTTGGGCATGATATTTGCACGCACATAATTGCGCAGATATTTTTCGTCCGCATTGGTGCTGTCTTCGTGCCATTCTAAATTCTCAGTTTTTGCATATTCCATTAATTCCGACTTTCTTTTGTTCAGGAGCGGCCGCAAAATATCATCATAACTAGACATAGGAGCAAGTCCGCGCGGACCTGTACCGCGCAGAACATTTATAATCATGGTTTCCAATAAATCGTCCTGATGGTGCGCAGTTATGATTTTTTGAGCTTTGTATTTCTGCATTACACTGCGCAGAAAAGTGTATCGAGCCTCGCGAGCATCGGCTTCACTCACGTCTGAGCTTAAGTGCCCTTCCCCCAGTTCGAAACCTAGGCCGTATTTTTCTGCCAGTTCTCTAACGAATAGCGCGTCCGCTTTGGAATCCTTCCTAATCCCATGATCAAAATGCGCAACAATATATATTGGAGGCTTATAGCCATCAGTTGGTAAATCTTCTACTTCTATTTGGGAGTGCTTGGCAAGTTTGTGCAGCAAAACCACAGAATCAACGCCGCCAGAAACCGCCACAATATATATCAATCGTTCATTCATGTAATAATAATAGCAATGAAAGCTAAGATTACAGATGAGATAATCGAGAAGACACTTGAGCTAGGCGAATTTATGATGAAATTCGCGACTGTTTATCGCGCTACTTATCTAAACAGAAAGTTTGATAAAGAGTCTGACGCCGACCATACTGCTATGCTTGCTGTAATGGCTTGCGCTATTGCTCAGAAATTTCATCCTGAATATGATTTAGGAAAAGTCGCTCAATACGCCCTAGTGCATGACCTTGTAGAAGTTTATGCAGGTGATACCAATACTATAAATTTCAATACCATAGATAAAGCCGCCAAAGATAAAGCTGAAGCAAAAGCACTGGAACAGATTGAAAATAAATTCGGAAAAACTTTCCCGTGGATTCACGAAACAATTAGAAAATATGAACTATTAGATGAACCAGAATCCAGATTTATAAAAACACTAGATAAATGCATGCCTGGAATTACCCATAATTTCACAGATAACAAAGTGATTAATGATAACTTTGATGATCCCGAAACTTTTGAAGATTCCGTCAAATTACATAGAAAAGCAATGCGAAGCTCGTACGCTCATGACCAGGATATCGCTATGGAATTACGAGAAGCAATCGTTGGAATAGCTATCCGAAAAAAATACAAAAAACATGGAAAAAAGCAGAAATGAAGCATGTATATTTTGTTCGACACGGATTAAGCGAAATGAATGTCGCCGGTGTAGCTTCTGGAAGCATAGATACTCCACTTACTCCAATTGGATTAAAGCAAGCAAGCGAGGCTGGTAAAAAAGCCCGGGAATCCGGTCTAGTTTTTGACGTCATTGTAAGT
>CAZTWI010000009.1:0-2808 GCA_964617685.1 uncultured Candidatus Saccharibacteria bacterium
CCGCCAATATGATCAAGGTGTCCGTGGGTAATGACATACCCCTTGATTTTGTGCTTAATACTTTCTAGGTAACTGGTATCGCAAATACCGTAGTTGATCCCTGGTAGATCAACTCCTAGATCGTTACCGCAGTCAATGACAAGCGCATCATCTGCGTACTCAATCAGCATCATGTTCTTTGAGCCGCCGCCGTCCATCCCGCCTAAACCGATAATTTTCAGACGCGGGCTATTATCAATAAAATTGGCTCGCTTTGGGTTATCTTCGCCGGTTGGCGTTAGATACTGGCTGACTGTTCTAGTTGCATCATCAAGCGTACGTTTCTGGGCGCGGATAGCCTCGCCGCGCGAGGCGCTGCGCGCTTGATCGGTCGTCTTTGGACGCGGTTTTGCAGTGATACCGGCTTTCTTTGGGTTGTTACTCCCACCAGTTTTTCTCTGATTGTTTTTTCCTGCTCCGGATCTGTTTTGCGGTCTATTCTGACCGCTATTGTTATTTTGTTTATTCAATTTATTTCTCCTATATTTCTCTTGAAAATAAGTTTTAAATATTACTAATTAATAATCTATTTACGATTCTAAAATCATCTAATAAAGTTTGTCTGAGCGAGCCGTTATATAGAGCCGCCGCCGGATGATAGAGCGGTAAGACAACAATCACCATCTCGTCCTGCCCGCTGCCGGAGCTGTCGGCACTGCCGAGATTTGCTGCGAATTGCTGTGTTGCCGACCGCGATGCTCCCTTTGCCGTACTTTTGTACGTCTCGGTCCGCTTCTCGCCGTCGCCTTGCACTTCACCAGCATGATCGTGTCTTACAAGCCTGACTCTGCGGGGCTTTCCGTGATCGACACTTATGTGCAGGCTTTGGATAAAAGCTTGCCCACTATGGCGACCAAGTGTTACGACAATTTTGGGTTTAATAATGTTAATTTGCTCTACGAGATACGGCCAGAACTCCGCCTTTTCTTCCGGGCTAGGATCTCTATTTTCTGGTGGACGATATTTCACAATATTTGTTATGTAGACATCTGATCTTTCTACGTTCACGCTAGCTAGCATCTCGTCTAAAAATTTTCCGGCTGCTCCGACAAACGGCTCGCCTTTTAGATCCTCGTTCTTGCCTGGCGCCTCTCCTACAAACATAATTTCCGCTGCTGGATTTCCGCTGCCAAACACTAACTGAGTAGCAGTTGAAGCTAGTAGAGGAGTTGGATTATCCTCTAATAGTTTTTCTTGCAACTCGGCTAGATCGAGACTTTGCTTTGTCATTTTTAAAGAACCATACCCTAATAAATATCAAATAGAATTTAACACTGTAGAAGACGGCCAAAAAAGCTAGTCCGTAAACTATCAAGTTGCCGTTGTCTATCGCCCAAGACGCTAATATATAAGCCGCAAGCGAAAGTACCAATCCAAACACCAGATATCTAAATGCTCGTTTTACTTTGGATTGGTCTTTGCTCATTATTATCCTTCTAGTGATGGGTCTATTGTTGATTTCTCATTGTTGACTGCTTTTATACTTAGCTGCAGGCGTCCGCGATCATCAATTGCCAGAAGCTTTACAGTAACTTTATCACCTTCTTTAAGCGCATCCGATACTTTTTCTACCCGCTCATTACTAATCTCGCTTACGTGAACTAGTCCGTCTTTGCCTGGCATAATCTGTACAAAAGCGCCAAAATCCATAACACTGACAACCGGCTTGTCTATGTAGATCGCACCGACTTCGGGTTCGGCCACAATGTCATTAATCATCTGTTTAGCCTTATCAATGTTGGCTTTGTCCGGAGATGCGATCATAACCGTACCGTCATCTTTGATATCAATCTCAGTTCCGCTCTCCGCCGTAATTCTTTGGATAGTCTCACCACCTTTACCTATGATTTCACGAATTTTATCAGGGTTAATAGAAACTGTTTCTACGCGTGGAGCATATGGGCTCATCTCTTTCGGTTTAGAAATAACACTTGTCATGTGTTCTAAAATTTCGTGCCGGCCCTGTTTGCCCTGCTCTAACGCCTTGGCTAGAATTTCAGTCGGCAAGCCGTGGACTTTCATATCCATCTGTAAGGCTGTAATACCCTCACTGGTTCCAGTAACCTTGAAATCCATGTCGCCGGCAAAATCTTCTGCATCAGCAATGTCGCTCAATATATATGGAGTTTTGCCTTCAAGCATCAAGCCCATAGCAATCCCACTCACCATTCGCTTCAACGGCACGCCGGCATCTAGTAGTGCAAGGCAGCTTGAACAGGTAGCTGCCATGGAAGTCGAACCGTTCTGACTCATAATTTCAGTCACGGTACGAATTGCATATGGAAAATCAGCTTCGTCTGGAAGCATTGGCAGCAGTGCCCGCTCAGCAAGATAGCCGTGACCAATTTCGCGGCGGCCAGGAGAACCGAGTCGCTTTACCTCGCCGACAGTCCAACCTGGAGCGTTGTAGTGGTGCATGTAGCGCCTCTCGCCGTCACGTTCCATCGTATCAACGATCTGAGCGTAACTAAGCGGGGCAAGCGTCACGATGTTCATAGCCTGGGTGACACCACGGGTAAAGATGCTTGATCCGTGAGTTCTAGGCAATACCCCTACTTCACTTGAAAGCTGTCTTACCTGGGTCATTTTACGACCGTCTGGTCTTACTTGCTCTTCGATAATACCTTTGCGTACATCAGCATATACAGCCATCTGGAAAGCATCAAAATATTCGTGTCTGTGTGCTTCAAATTCTTCTTCGCCTAGTGTTTCAAGGAAATGAGCATGCATTTCTTCGCGCAACGCATCAACTAGCTGATTACGAACTGG
>CAZTWI010000009.1:2818-13877 GCA_964617685.1 uncultured Candidatus Saccharibacteria bacterium
TGCGGAGTTTAGCGCCAAGTTTACCTTCAACCCATTTGTTGACAGCATTCTGAATCTCTTCATTAGGTTTGATAATCTCAAACTCTTTCGGGGTTACTCCTACTTTTTTGACTAATTCCGTCTGCAGGTTAATGGCTGGCTGCATAGCTTTGTACGCAAAGTTCATCGCGTCGATAACTTCACTCTCTGACACCTCATTGGCGCCGGCTTCAACCATCATAATGCCATCTTTTGTTCCTGCAACTACGAGATCCAGTTTGCTCGCATCGTATTCGTCTGCGCTCATGAAGGCTTTGAACTCACCCTTATCCGTCATACCGACACGTAATCCGGCCACAGGACCTTCAAACGGCTCGCCCGTAAGCATTAAAGCGCTGCTTACAGCAATCATTGCAATCATATCTGGTCGGAATGCAGGATCAGTACTAAGAACAGTTGCGATACCTTGAACTTCTTGACGATACCCCTTTGGCCATAGGGGTCTAATCGGCCGGTCAATGATTCGACCAATGAGAATTGCTTCCTCGCTAGGACGGCCTTCTCTTTTGATAAATCTAGATCCGCTGATTTTGCCGGCAGCATATAGTTTTTCTTCGTAATCAATACTAAGCGGGAAATAATCCATTCCTTGCACTGGTTTTTGACCGACCATTGCTGTTCCCAAAATAACCGTATCACCGTAGCTTACTAATACAGAAGCCGTGCTTCTGAATCCGATACGGTTAACTTCCAACGTCAAAGTCTGTCCACAAAGCTCTGTAGATACACTGATGATGTCCTTACCACTAGGGTTGATAATGCTTGACATTATATTTTTCCTTTTCTGGGTCTCGAATCTTCAGTAACAAGGTTCAGTCTGCGAAATCCCGGGGATGAACTTCTTAGGATCGCAAGCTGTGCTTCATTACTGAGTGTTTATATAGATTGAGACTCCGTTATTTTCTTGTTGTCCCACGTACTTTATTTGTATAAAAAGTACGCGCGATTTGGGAAGAAAATTATAAAACTAACTAAAAACTAAAATTAGCGACGCAAACCAAGCTTTTTAATAAGCTCTAGATACGCATCGCTGTCTTTGCTAGCAAGATACTTCAATAGTCTCTTTCGTCGTCCAACTAGCACAAGTAGACCGCGGCGTGCCATGTGGTCTTTCTTATTCACTTTCAAATGCTCAGTAAGCTCGTTAATACGAGTTGTCATCGCAGTAATCTGCGCTGTTGGAGATCCGGTGTCGGTTGCTGTTGCAGTAGCGCCTTTTTTGGCGGTTGCAGTCTTCGTTTCTGTCATTCTTGAGCACAACTATAGCACGTCTATCTGTTAGACGCAAGTAAATTTTACCTTAAATAGCTATTGGTAGGAAAAAATAAACTCAAAGCGAAGCGCAGGTGTAACCGAAGCGGTCTATTATTTTCTGCCGAAGTTATTTAAGGGTACTTTTCAATAACTCTGGAGTTATATCAGATACTGCGTAACTTTCCCTTATAGTGGCATCTCCGATTGAGGTACGTCTTAAATTACTCGTATAAGCCCCTGTGCCTAATTTTTCACCTATATCGGTGGCCAAAGATCGTATATAAGTACCGCTTCCCACTCTAGTAGTGAAAGTTACTTTCGGATAGTCATACGTAACCTCATCTATTGAATAGATTGTGACTTTTCGAGGCACCATCACAACTTCTTTTCCTGCTCTTGCTAGATCATAGGCCTTTTTGCCGTTTATCTTTATGGCACTGTATATAGGAGGGGTCTGTCCTATCTCGCCTACAAAACTAGAAATGACTTCCATAACAGCTTCTAGCTCTGGAATAGCAGTGGAATTTGTAGTTATTTTGCCCTCTTTATCACCAGTGGTGCTAGTTTTGCCTAAAGTAAGCTCGACTTCATAAGTCTTATCCTGCTTTATAAGCTCAGGAACCCGCTTAGTGGCCTTGCCGACGCATATCATCAACAGTCCGGTTGCGGCAGGATCCAAAGTCCCAGTATGCCCTACTTTTATCTTGCACACGCATCGGTAACCAGAAAGTCTTGCAGAGCCAGACTCTTCTGGTACCTTAGAGCGGCTGACTTTGTCAGATTGCTCCGTTGCTCCCGTCACCGTACTTTTTGTACGGCTTGGTCCGCTACTCGCATCTTCCGTGTCACTCATCTCTATGCGAGTCCAAGCTACACCCTGCATGTCTGTGCAAAACCCGCGATTCTCATGATTTACTTTTGTGATATCCCGAATCATTCGGCGTATGTAATTACAGACGTCGAAGCTAGTCCAGCCCTCAGGTTTATCAACTAATATAATTCCTTCCATCAAAAACAGTATACAAGGTACTTAGGCGCTAGGCGCTAGAGCAATTGTAGCTTCTAAAGCCTAGAACCTAACGACTCTCCTTACTGGCGGGGATTCAGAAACGGATTGGCATTGTTGCCCTCCGCATCATAAAACTGCGGTGTCATAGGCGGCGGAACTTGCGGAGGGGCGTTAGGATCCTTTTCTTTGGTATCACTGCTAGGACTGTCTACTTTGGGCGGCTCTAGATTTACAGGCTCCACGACTGCTGGAGAAGATAAAATAGCTGGCGCTGGCGTTGGAGCCGGTACTACTACTTCTTCTGGAGGTTCTACTACTGAAACAGGCTCATCAGATATCGGCAGGCTATCTGTTGCATGCGGACTGCCTATTGCCCGCTCAAGTTCTGCAAGCGAATCATTCTTGGGCGTAGAAGGGGGCAACTCAGGTACAGGGTCCGCTATTGGTTCTGGTGGTTTTACCTCCGGTGGCGGTGTCGGTTCCGTTGTTGGAGCCGGCTCTTCAGCAACAGGAGCCGGTTCTGGAATCGATACTGACGAAGCTGAATCAAGTTCTGGCATTGCTGGAATTGGAGTTTCTTCAAGCTGGGGCTGGGTAGCTTCGGTAGTCATTGCTTCCTGCAAATCAAAAGGTTTGTCGGTTTTCGGCACATCACCCTCGTGTACTGGAGGCTCAACTACTTTTTGGTGCTGCATTATAGGCGTATCAGAACTATCCGGTTGCTCTAACGTTGGCTTCTCTACATCTTCGCTGGCAGGCGATCCAAAGAAAGCATCGCTAGCATTTTCATTTTCGGAGCTTTCTGAATCAGTATTGTCTGTCGCGATATTTTCTTCCGGAGGCTGCTCTACAGGAGCATTAATTCCGTCTTCTTCAGGCAATCCAAGGTTTCCATGCTCGTCAATATGGATTTTATCTACTTCATCAGAATCATGATCTATCTCCAGAGTTCCATCAGGCGAGTCTTTAGCCTGCGGGTTGTTTCTTTCCTCGACTATATGATGGAGTTCAGGAGCTGCTTCAGGTTCGTCTAGTTTTTCAGCTATTAACTGCTGATTTGCACCAGCCGACATAAGCTGAGAGCTCAATGACAAAGCCAACGGAGTGGTTTTTTCATTCTTGAAACGATCCGTTTCAGCGATGATTCCTGTCAGTAAGGCCGTAGCCATCTGGCCGTCCATACCCTCTGGTTCCGGCAGTAAATCAACTGTCATACTTGCTATCATCTCGCACAAGCTGCTGGCCTGAATGTCCTGCCAATTCATAGCGCCAAGTTCATTCGGTATATTTCTATTCGAAATAGATATAACTGTCGCATCATGCAGTATACGGCCGTGTGCGGTGATTGCTTTATCCAGATCCCCCTGCCGGGTGACTCCAAGAGCCAGCACGACATCAACGTTAAAGTCGCCTTGGCTGAACTCTAAATCTTTATCAGTTATTGAAGTTCTATAAGGAGTAATAAATATCCGGACAACATCATTTTCTACCTTGTAGCGCAATTTATCGGCCTTGGACTTATCCAGCGCAATAATAAAATCACGCAAAGAGTCAGTTGTTGTTTCTATGGTTTTTTCCGGCTGAAGAAATTCAATAGTAGACGGTACTACCCCGCTGAAAACAGTTGTAGCGTGCTTTCCAAGCTTATTTAAAGCTAAAGTCAGCCCAATAGAAGCCGCTAACTCATCAACCGTGGGGTTGGAACTAACAGCCACCAAAACATTATTAGCCGCCTTTACCTGTTCTGTAACCTGTTGTTTTTGTTGATTGTTCATTTTTTTATTTTTAATTAGAGAATCAGATAAATAGTACCATAAGCGTATTCTATTGTCCAATATTTTTCTCAAGGAGCTTCAAAGGTGTTGCCATTTTGCCCTTTTTCAGGTATAGTTATCTGGATTACAAATAATAAATCTTTAAGTCTCATAGGAGTTACATAGCCTAAATGCCAATTATCAAGTCTGCTAAAAAGCGCGTTCGTGTCGCAGAAAAGCAAAGTACACAAAATGCAAAAACCAAGCGTTCCTTACGTGAAAGCATTAAAGCTTTCCAAGCTTCTCTAAAAGCAAAGAAAGACACCACCAAAGCTCAGTCGGAAGCTTACGCTGCTATTGACACCGCTGTTAAAAAAGGCGTTATCAGTAAGAATAAAGCCGCCCGCAAGAAAAGCCAGCTAAATGCAGCTTCAAAAGCCGCCGGAACTACAAAACCTGGAACCAAGAAGGCTGCTTCAGTTAAAAAGTCTGCTCCTAAAACTACTGCAAAGCCAAAAGCTGCCGCTAAGAAAACCACTCCGGCAAAGAAACCAGTTGCTAAAAAAGCCCCTGCTAAAAAACCAGCTGCAAAGAAAAAATAATATTCTTGGTTAACTGAAGCTACTAACGACTAGAGCCTAAAGCCTAACGACTTCCTGTTAAGCTAACTTCGCTGAAGTAAACTGCAAGCGCCGATTCAATGTCAGCGCTTGTTTTACTTTGCAAATCAATTTGCGCTAATTCTGTGATGTAGAATTTCAGATCGGCTTTTGAAATGTTCTTAGCTAGTTGTAGAGCCTTTTGCGCTGAATAAGGCGAGATCTTGCTGCTTGCTACCACTGCATCGACAGTCTTCACTGGTGCATAGACGGCCAACACAAGCTGTTGCAGCTGCCAGGTTATCATTGCCAATAACTTTTGCGGTTCTTCGCCTTGAGCTCGTTGATCTTCATACAATTCTTGGGCTTTTTCCCCGTTTCCAGAAAACAAAGCATCCAGCATATCAAACACTTTGCTCTGCGGATTTGGCTCGACTAGTTCTTCAATCAATTCATGACTGATTTCCGGACCATTCAATGATAATTTTACTATTTCTTGACTCAAAAGCTGCTGGTCAGGCCCTACCCTATCTACCAGAAACTTAGCATTAGAACTAGTTAGTTTCACTTCCAGCTTTTTTGCTTCTTCAATTGCCCAGCGCTCCAATTCATAGCCTTGCAATTCATCAAAACTGCGTAGGTCACATTCCTTTTTCAAATACTTATAACCAGCTGTTCGCTTGTCCAATTTTGAATCGACTAGTAGTAGGTCCGTGGAATCCGCAGTCTGTTCAACTATCGTTTCAATCTTTGTCATCACATCACTACTTTGTCCAAAGTCTCGGACTATAACCAGCTTGCGCGGCTCCAAGAAAGAAACACTTCGTACCGCATCTAAAACACCATCCGCGTTAACGATTTCGCTGCCGTCAAACCGCTCAATACTATCGCCAAATTCTGATACAAATTTAGACGCTATTTCATGCAATGAAGACTGCAAAGCATATGTATTCTTACCGGTCAAAACAACTACCATAGTGCAGGTATAATACCACTGATTTACTGAACTAACAGGGGTTAATTAAACAACAAGACTGAACACATTATTTGTTCTTATGCTTTTGGCAGTGCGTACAAATGTGCGTTCCTCGTCCTGCTACACGGATTTTTGTAATCGTTGTCTGGCACCTTGGACAAGGTAAGTTTTCTCTTCTGAACACTCGTGCAAAGTCGATATAGCTTCCCTTTTTGCCCTCTGCATTGACATAATTCCGATTTGTACTTCCACCCTTCTCAATTGCTAAGTTCAGCACGAACAACATCTCTTCGTGTAGTTTTTTGAGCTGCGCATCGCTCACATTTTTAACCAGTGTGCTTGGATGAATTTTGGCTCCCCATAATGATTCGTCAGCATAAATATTGCCAATCCCCGCTAAGACTGTCTGGTCCAAAATTGCTGCTTTTATATTTGTGTTATTTCGTCTGCGAACCCGCATAATAAATATCTTGCGTGTAAATTCCGGCTCCAGCGGTTCTGGACCAACTTTGAGCATGAAGGGCTCTTCTGCAATTAGATCAGTCGGCAGTAACTTCATCCAGCCAAACTTACGCTGATCGTTAAAATACAGATGTGATTCATCGGCAAATGTAATCGTCACGCGAGTACTTTTATCCGGTAATGAATTGATTAGTGAATCATTGGGATGACCCGCTCCCCACCTTTCATCCGCTTCATCCGCTGTTTTAACGTAAACGAGTTGTCCTGTCATTTTTAAATGACACATGAGCGTGTAGTTTGTTGATACTTCAATCAGTAAGACCTTTGCCCTGCGCTTAACAGCTACAACTTCCGAGCCAATCAGAAATTCACTGACTAAAGCCGGATCATTAGGAAAAGACTTCTCTGTTTCATGAGAGACATGTTTAATCTTCTGGCCAACAATTAATTTATCAAGGCCCCGTCTAACAGTTTCTACTTCTGGCAACTCCGGCATACACTAATTGTAACTCAGGCTGCTGTAGTTTGCTTTTCTCTGATTTCAGCCAACCTATTTGTCATATCGATTACATGCTTTGCAACTGTCCTAGGATGATTTTGAGGTGTTATATGAGTGGCATCAGGATAAGGATAAATACTAAAAATATCAAAAATATCGCCTTCATTAGTACTCTGCTTAACCTGTTTCAAGGGGAAAAGACTATCATTCTGAAACTGCAACGCCCCGTTAGGTATACCAGTCTTCAAGCTTAAAACAGGAAACCTATATCTAATATCTGCCGAGGCAATACGCGCAGCTTCTTTCATTGCCTTATTAGGATTTTTCAGAATGTAATCAGCAGAACTCACACCTAAAATTACAGCTTGCATGGGATGAGATATAAAATGCCCTGTCATTCTCAAGAATGTTTGGGGATTTTTTATGGCGCGTTTAATAATTTTAGACTGGGAGTCGTTTTCAATTAAACCTCCAGAACCCATAACTATTAAACTTCCAAATTCCTCCGGGTATTCTAGACAAGCTCTGCTGGCATTAGAACCGCCTTCTGAATGACCTTGTGCATTGGCCTCTTGCAAGTCAGGAAACAACGACCTGACTGCACTTAATACCAGCATGCCGCTATTCACCTTATGTCCTTCTAGGTCATTTTTAAATTCTGGATTTTCACTGCGTGGATAACTTAATGTTATAGCAAGGCTGCCTGCTTCTGCATAAGCATTTGTAAGCCTGTGCGAACCATTAATTCCATCTGTAAATCCAGGAAAAAATTCAATTGGATGTTCATCTGCAAGCTCGTGCGGAGATTTCACTAAAAAATTTATTTTCTCATGAGGAGTCTTGATTGTACCTCGGCCAACTTGATACAATTCTCCGCTATCTACCCAATCAAATTCAAGTGAATTACTGGTCATGGTTAAAGTTATTGTACACCCAAAAATTTTTCTTGCACCTATTTTATACTAGATACTGGCTACCAAATACGAGATACTAGAGTTGTATGGATTCATTGGAAGATTTACTGAAATCAAAAAAACCGCAGGAGCCGCCTCAGTTGCAGGCTTTGAAACAATATGTATTAAAGCACCACAATCAGGATTCAAAGGCTGCTCAGTCTACATTGGGCTATAGCCTGACAGTTCCTAACGCTTCCCTTGCCTCCACACTTCATATGGAAGTGCCTAAAATTATTCAGGAATGTAACTTAGACAAAAAACTATTTATCCGTATCGGCCACTTTTAATAACTGGTTTATGTCTTCCTTCATCTGCTCAAAATCCTTGAATTGGATTGCGTGCATGCCTGCATCATTAGCTGGGTCCACAAAACGGAGCTGATCATCAATATAAATACACTCTTCTGCCGTGCAGCCTAGCCGCTCCATGATTACCTCATACGCCCTGCTGTCCGGTTTTGCATAGCCGGTTTCGTAAGAAAGTGCTATCGCATCAAACAGAGAGATTTGCTCTTCTGTGAATAGTTCATGAAGCCAATCACCAGATATATTACTCAACATACCTATCTTAAAGTGATTCTTTAGCTCCTCAATAAATCGCAATACCGGCTCGCTAGGCACGCTGCGATGCATTTCCATATCCAGCTCACTCAGAGAAACTGATGCTAATTGAGCAACTGCTGTTAAAAACTGCGTGTACGGAATCTTTCCGCTGTTGGCAAGCGCGTTCAGAGTTGTAGCCTCTTCATTCTTTGCTGTGTCGTTACCAAAATGTTTGTCTTTGAACGGCAACCACCCATCACTAGTCAAAACCCCAAAGCAGTCAAATATTATGGCCTTAATCATCTAAAAACAGTATACAGTTTTTGAGTAACAGTTTACAGCCTGTGCTACCAGTCACCATTCACTGCTCACCAATCACAAAAACGCAGTTTTTTCTAAAGTCCGGTGCCTTTATTAAGAGTGCTGAAATCAGGCACTTGGCGCTGGAACAAGGTTCCAACAGGAGGCATTGAAAATCCAGCAGTTCCCTGCCCGCCGCTACAAGACGTAGACCATCGACGCAGGCTTGTATCCAACTCTACAATAAATCTTCTACCGGAAGCGCAGACTCCAACCTCATTGAAGTCGTCTTCGCTTGTCGTTCCTCTTGCTCTAGCAGTAATATCTGCATTGTCTAAGGCGCTCAAAAATGCAGCGTATGATTCTGGGGTGTTCGTATAACTTTTCTCTGTAATAACAAATGATCCGTAACCGCCGTAAACAGTCATGGAAACTACGTTTTCTGACACATTAATTCGATATGATCGATGAGCATTGTTCGCAACCACAGGACCATCAACTGTATAACTGGCTGTAGCGGTAGCTTCCAGCGCAAACTCTTCCTGTTCTTCCGTGGTAGTTGTACTGTCCCCGCCAAAGGTGTTACGGGCAATAGAAAACAGCCCCCAACAGACTAGGATTAGAGCAATACTAATGACTGCAATTACCAAAATCCAACGTAATTTTGATGCGAACTCCATAATAGCTGTATTATATCACACTTTAAGCATAATTGCAATACTATTTATGCTTTTTTAAGAGAGTTCAAAAAACTAATTAAAACCGTAAATTCCAGGGGAAATCTTTCGTATCTGTCCACTTCGCGGCATCACGTAGCCAGTGCTTATAATGTGGCCAGCTTTTCTCTGAAAACCTAGATCAGCAATCTCCATCACTGACCTACCAACATCTTGCACTTTGACTATCTCAGCATCTATCCGTAAAAATTCTTCAACTTCAGAAATTCCTATCGCAATTTCTGCCTCCCGGTCCATATCACCCGGCTCGCCAACCAGTGTAGCAACCATATAAACGCTTTCTATTAAACTAAATTGTTACTAAAGAGTTATATGTGTTTTGTGAAGGCATCTTATCAGAGGTAGAATTTTCTGTATATGAGATTTATTACACTCTTTCTTGATAAGACGAGAGTAAGTGAACCCACCCAGATGGTGATTTATAGCTTTCTAGGTCCACAGTTTTCAAGTCAATCCATTGATATTTATCATGAAATTCGCCAAGTTTTATATCTCCTCTCTAATACTTAGCCTCGTATCCCAAGCCAAATATTCTTACCTTGCTCCCTGCTCTACCCGCTTCTTCACGCTCAACACGAAATGTAGCTTTGATTTCACCGAGTTCATATTCAAGTTCTATACCTAATTCTTCTTTAATCTTCCCATCTAGTATATCTTCGAGAGACGTTTCAAACTGATCGCGTCGTATTCTTCCGCCTGGAATATCCCACTGCCCAAATACATCATGCGTAATTAATAATTTGTCGCCATCACGGAGTAATAATTTAACAGCAACCAAGTATTCATCTTTGGCCATACTTTGCTCTCTAGCCTTACTTTTATCAATCCTCTGCTTCAAAGCTCGCTCCAGTTCTTTCCGATGGATACGTCAACTTTCAGATTTACACCCAAGTCTGGTTTGATGTTTTCCATCACCTCCACCATCATTTTGGATATTTTATCAGCGTCGGCTTCTTTGCATTCCACCATAATGCTGTCGTGGATTTGCATGATTTGGAATGCGCTTTCCGGTAATTTCGGCTCAATTGCAGACATTGCCATTTTGGTTAAATCAGCAGCACTGCCTTGGATCGGCATATTGATTGCTGCTCTATACGCGCCCTCGCGGACCATGAAATTACTGCTCTGCACATCCGGCGTCGGACGTCTGCGCCCCATGACTGTTTCTACGTAGCCTTTATCTTTTGCATCCGCTCTGAAGCGCTCAATCATGCCTTTTAAGCGGGGCCGCACCTCAAAATATTTATCAATAAATTGCTTTGCTTCGGCATAACTGATACCTGTTCCCTCAGATAATCCATGCACCCCTTGGCCATAGAGAATACCAAAGTTGACTGCCTTGGCAGCATAACGCATATCTTTTGTTACCTGTTCTGCTGGTACACCTTGGATTAAAGCGGCTGTTTCCGTATGAATATCGCGGTTTTCGTTAAAAGCCTTAATCATTAATTCGTCATCGCTCATAGCAGCGGCAATTCGCAGTTCAAATTGGCTATAATCAGCACTAATAAGCACATTGCCAGTTTCTGCAATAAAGCCTTTGCGTATCTGCCGTCCAAGTTCGGTGCGCACCGGAATATTCTGCAAATTAGGATCAACGCTAGATAATCTGCCGGTAGCAGCAATCGTCATATTCATGGTACTGTGCAGGCGATCATTTTCATCTACCATCAACGGCAACGGATCAACATAGGTGCTCTTTAGCTTCGTAAATTCACGGTACTGCTCTATACATTCAATAATCGGGTGCAGAGCTTTTAGTTTACCCAATACGTTTGATGCAGTGCTAAAATGGCCGGATTTGCCCTTTTTCGTCCCGACCGTAGGCAACCCCAGATTCTCAAACAACACAACTGATAACTGTGATGGACTGGATATATTAAATTCCTGGTCAGCGTAGCCGTAAATTGTTTGTTCAATGTCGCTAATTTG